>NZ_JBPCCH010000003.1:203712-430809 GCF_050971805.1 Robertmurraya mesotrionivorans
ATTGATTTTCCTCATACGAATCCGCTTCCGTTAAACGATTGAATAATGTCGATTTCCCCGCATTCGTATACCCGACTAACGCCACTTGAAAGGCTTTATTCTTTTTCCGACGCTCACGATAACGATCACGATGCTGCACAATCACCTTGAGCTGTGCTTTAATATCATCAATTCTTCTTCGAATATGTCTCCGATCGGTCTCGAGTTGGGTTTCCCCCGGACCTCTCGTCCCAATTCCTGCACCAAGTCGTGAAAGTTGCGTTCCTTGCCCACCCAACCTCGGAAGAAGATATTGAAGCTGGGCCAATTCGACTTGAAGCTTCCCTTCTTTAGAACGTGCACGTTGGGCAAAAATATCCAAAATTAATTGAGTTCGATCAATGATTCTTGCTGAGATGTCTTTTGATAGATTTCGGACCTGACTAGGCGAAAGCTCATCATTAAATATGATAATATTTGCTTCCGTTTCCTCCTCTAATGCTCTCAACTCTTCAACTTTCCCTTTACCTATGTATGTAGATGGATGGATTCTGTCTCTTTTTTGAGATAATGTTGCTTGTACTGTACCTTTTGCGGTTTCCGTTAAAGAAGCTAGCTCCTCCATAGAATAGTGAAATCTTTCGTCATCCTCTACGGTTTGACAACCCACAAGAATCACCTTTTCATACTCATGCTTTTGCTCCAAGAAATCACCTCATCGTCCTTTTTTATATCATACCAAATATTCGTTTTTAATACTAATCCGCTACATAACGAACAAAGCAGGCTACTTGTAGCCTGCTCCATTCTAGTCATCTTCTTCAAATATAAGATCATTGCTTCGTATCGTCATTAAATCATGCCTGTCGAAGTTACTTATCATTAACAATCTCATTGCCTGAGCTCGGATCGATTTTTCGAGAACATTTCTAACATATCGCCCATTCGAGAAGCCAGCTGGGCTAAACGCTGATTTCACCCATATGAGATGCTCCCGAAGCTTCTTTTCTGCTTCATGGCTTAATGTGTATTCCTTTTCCTTCAGCATTCTCTGCCCAATTTCCATCAGTTGCTCAATGCTGTAATCTGGAAAATCGATGACAAGGGGAAACCGAGAATGTAATCCAGGATTGAGTGTGAGAAAATCATCCATTTCTCTCGAATAACCTGCCAAAATTAGGATGAACTCATGCTGCTTATCCTCCATATGTTTGACGAGTGTGTCAATGGCTTCTTTACCAAAGTCCTTTTCTCCGCCTCTTCCAAGAGAGTAGGCTTCGTCAACAAATAGAATTCCCCCGAGCGCTTTCTTAACGAGATCTCTTGTTTTTTGGGCAGTATGTCCGATGTATTCACCGACTAGATCGGCCCGTTCCGCTTCAATTAAATGACCTTTGGAAAGGACATTCATTCGCAGAAATAACTTCCCAATTAACCTAGCAACAGTAGTTTTCCCTGTTCCAGGATTTCCTTTAAACATCATATGGAGCGCTTGTTTCCCCGCTTTTAATCCAGCTTCTTCCCTTTTTTTGTTCACATATATCCATGCGTAAATTTCCTTTATCATTCGCTTCATTTCTTCCATTCCAACAAGCGCACCAAGTTCTTCCTCTATCTCCTTTAATGCTGCATGCTCTGGGGGAATGGCCTTTGGAGCCACATATGGTTCGGTAACAGTGGGTTTTCGTTTCTGAGAATTTAAGACAATGCTGATTTGTCCATTGTTTTTCATTCGAATTGGTTGGTCCAAAGCTTTCACCTCACATTATAAAACAGTATACGCGCTTGGTGCATGAATTGTGACAATAGCCTATTTTTAGTGATATTTACTCCTCTGGCAGTAGCTCATGCTTTTCCCATTATTTAAGCGATTACTCTATATGTATTCAAAAAAATTTATTTTAGAAATCAAAGACCCGCTTCCGTGAAGAAAGCGGGTCTTGAATGAAGTTCCATTATTGCTGCTGTGGACCTTCTAAATCAATTTGTACATTGCGCAGTGGAGAGAAAGTAGAAATGGCATGCTTATATACAAGCTGTTGCTTCCCTTCCGATTCAAACAGAACCGTAAAGTTATCAAAGCCTTTGATTTGTCCTCTTAATTGGAAGCCATTCAACAAAAACACTGTTACACTTGTACTGTCTTTGCGAAGTTGATTTAAAAACTGATCCTGGATATTAATGGCTTGCTTCATAATAAATCCTCCTCTTTTATCTCTATTTCATATGTATTCGATTTTATTTTTAGCTTTCCTTCAATATACGTAGAAATTTCAGTATTTTTTTTTTGAATCTGTTGTTCATTTGTCACATCTGTCATATCAAACCATGTAACATCCATTTTATTTCGGAACCATGTAAGCTGTCGTTTCGCGTATCGACGAGAGTTCTGCTTTAATTGCTCGATCGTTGTTTCAAGCGATTGTTCTTTAGAAAAATAACGAAACCACTCCTTATAACCAATGGCTTGTAAAGCCTGTGTATGCATAAGCCCACGGTCATATAGCTTTTTCACTTCTTCTTTTAGACCTTCTGTAATCATTTCATCTACTCTTGCATTAATACGTTCATACAAGCGTTCACGTTCCATTGTTAAGCCAATGATAGAAACTTCATACAATGGTTCAATCACTTGCTCCGATTGTATTTCCGTTAACGTTTGTCCGGTTGTCAAATAAACTTCTAATGCACGGATGACACGACGAACATTATTCGGATGTATACGATCCGCACTTACTGGATCTACTTGAGACAACTCTTTATGAAGAACTTCCACCCCATCTGTCTTCACTCGGTCTTCCAGCTGTTGTCTCAGTTCATCATTATTCGGAGCATCAGAAAATTGGTAATCATAGATGGCTGATTGAATGTACAGTCCCGTGCCACCAACTATCATTGGTAGCTTTCCTCTATTGGTGATTTCCGTAATTTTCATGCGTACAAGCTCCTGAAACTCGGCTACTGAAAACGTCTCATCTGGATTCTTAATATCAATGAGATGGTGAGTAATTCCTTCCATTTCTTCTTGCTTAATCTTGGCTGTTCCGATATCCATTTCTTTATATATTTGCATCGAGTCACCACTAATGATTTCACCATTAAATCTCTTCGCTAACTCAATGCTCGTCCTCGTTTTCCCAACGGCTGTTGGTCCAATTAAGACGACGACTTTTTCCTTCTCCTGTATCATGCTGACACTGCCTTTACAAATTACTTTAGATGCATTGTAGTATAACATGGAACACCATTAACATAAAACTAGAAGCAGGTAAGCCTCTATGCATTATAACCAGATTTTTACCCGTTATACCTTTGTCATACACTTCCATTTCTTTCTTTTTACATTACAATTATATAACGATTCGATAACAATCGACAGAGAACCCCCAAATTCGTGCTACTTTATATGAAGAGTGTAAAGAGACTTAAAATGAATTGGTGGGATAGATATGTTTGGAACGTTAGAGATTGGAATTGATTTAGGTACAGCAAACGTACTTGTATATAGTAAAAATAAAGGGATTGTCTATAATGAGCCATCTGTAGTTGCACTAGATACTACAACGAATAAAGTCGTAGCGGTGGGACTAGAAGCAAAAGCAATGATCGGAAAAACACCTGGTAAAATTACAGCGATTCGTCCTCTAAAAAACGGAGTTATTGCCGATTATGATATTACTTCGGAATTATTAAAGTACATTATTACAAAAGCTTCAACCAGAATGGGGTTAACAATTCGAAAACCTAATGTGGTAATTTGTACACCAGCTGGCTCTACGAGTGTGGACAAAAGAGCCATTCAGGATGCCGCAAAAAACGCAGGTGCAAAAAAAGTCTATCTTATTGAAGAACCAGTGGCCGCTGCGATTGGAGCTGGACTTCCGGTGGATGAGCCTGTTGCCAATGTGGTAGTAGATATTGGTGGAGGTTCTACTGAAGTAGCGATTATATCATTCGGAGGCGTCGTTGCCTGCCACTCTATTCGCATTGGCGGCGATCATTTGGATGACGATATTATTCAGTATGTAAGAAAAGAATACAATGTTCTGATTGGAGAGCGCACTGCCGAGCAAATTAAGATGGAAATCGGTTATGCCCTTGTGGACCATGAAAAAGAAGTGCTAGAAGTTCGCGGAAGAGACCTGCTAACCGGTTTACCCAAAACTATCGAACTACATTCCTACGAAGTTCGTGATGCTATTAAAGAATCACTGCTTCATATACTAGAAGCTGTCCGTGCTACGTTAGAAGACAGTCCAGCCGAGTTAAGCGGTGATATTGTAGACCGAGGAGTCATTTTAACAGGTGGAGGATCTCTATTAAAAGGCATGGAGCAGTGGCTAAGCGAGCAAATCTTCGTTCCCGTTCATTTAGCTAATGAACCGTTAGAATCAGTAGCTATTGGTACGGGTAGGGCACTTGATTATCTTCATAAGTTACCTTCTGTGGCAAGGTAACTAACCCATAAGCTTCGAAAAAGTCCCACGGTTTCACCCGTTGGGACTTCTTCGTTTTTAATAGTACCATCGACCTTTAGTATCAAAGAGAGCTCCACCGAGCAACCCCGCACCAAATCCTAGTAACCCAGCACCGAGCGGACTAATCCCTCCACCATATCCCATTCCAGGACCACCACCAAAACCTAAGCCGTATCCGCCTCCAAAACCAGGAGTAAATCCAGGTCCTCCGTACGGAGAAGGATATCCATAGCCTGAATGACCGAAGCTTGGTGCTCCATAGCCAATAAATGGACTATAATTGGAACCTCCGATACCAACCTTGCTCGGCACCTGATCTTCAAATCCATAGTATTTTGCATCAGGATAACCAAAACTATCAAATTGGGAAAACGGATTGTAGTTTGGATATCCACCAATATTCCCCATACCGAAAGGGAAAGGTCTTCTCATTACTCGTTTCAATTGGCATTCCCCTTTTTCTTCTAAGTTGTATACATGATACTATATGTACTTATCCCAAAAACGGGTATATATCACGGATAAATAGGCATAAAAATAGCCCCTAAGAAAAGGAGCTCTACTCAATATGCTTTTTTCTCATTCTGTTAAAGTAAATAAATATCGGAAGAGGAATGACGATAAATCCTAAGCTTTTAATCATTTGATTTTTGGCATTTTCTCTAATTCTCGCTTTTTCATCTTCCACCAATTGTTCATAATCGGCGCGTAGCTCTTCCTCGCTAATTTGAGTGTTTCCTCCTACCTTTTCGCTCTCACGCATCATTTCGTAATCGGAGAAGCTCTGGTAATAGCCTGCCGGGCTCACTAAGTCAGCGGTAGCCATAAATATGGAAATTCCACCACCAATGACCATCATTAAGGTCGCAAATAATACTAAATATGTGTATAAGTGTCGTATCATGGTTTCTTCATCCTCCTTGTTTTTGTTTTTCGCAATATAAGCAATGGCAAAAATAACGATGACAGCTGGAAGAATTGTCGTTAGCAATCCAAAAACAAACATTCATCCTCCCCCTTTCTACCTTCAATATATAGGATAATCGATGTGCAAGCTATATAATTTGTTCGACACTTTTCTTATTTTTGCCCTTTTTGTGTAAAATTACTCCGATAACCAAAAAAAGAAAAACTGGATTCTATTGAACCCAGTTCTTACATTACACGTTTAAACATTTTTTCCATTTCATAGGTAGAATAATGAATAATAATTGGCCTTCCATGCGGACAGGTAAACGGATCTGAAGTAGATCGCAGCTCGTCTAACAGCGCCTGTATTTCATCCTGCCGCAAATGATGGTTAGCTTTTATGGAGGCCTTACAGCTCATCATGATGGCCGCTTCTTCACGCAGTTTATGAATATCGACCTTTTTCATTTGTAGAAGCTGCTCAATCATTTCCTCCATAAGCTCTTTCTCTTCCCCTTTTGGGAGCCACTGTGGATGTGAGCGAAGAATAAAGCTGTTGTGTCCAAATGGCTCTAAGAACACACCCACTCTCTCTAACTCGTGTTGATGTTCCATAATCTTTAGCGCTTCATCAGTAGAATACTCTAGTGTAATCGGCACGAGTAACTCTTGAAGCTCACTTTGAACATCTCCCACCTTTTCACGAAAGTACTCATATTTAATTCTTTCCTGTGCCGCATGCTGATCAATAATATAAAGCCCTTTTTCATTTTGAGCAAGAATATACGTTCCATGCATTTGGCCGATTGGATAAAAAGGAGGAACTCTTAATTTTGATTCATTTAGAAGATCCCTTTCAACTACGACTTTCCCTTCTATCTCACCCTCCGCAACTGTTGCCGTCCTAACAGGAGCAAGGGGTTCTTCTTTTACCATGGAAACAGGTATTTGAATCGCTTCTACTCTTTCCGTTGTAATAGGTTCTCTTAATATGGACTCTGTAAAAAAGGTTCTCTCAACCGGGAGCTCTTTTTCCACCACATGATCCAGCTCGAGAAAGGTTTGCTCTGATTGTGGCTTTTCTTTTTTCTCTGGTTGAATAAAACCTGATGGAATTAGCTCTTGGCTTTTAAATACCTTTTTAATTGCATCTGTAACGAGCTGGTTTAACTCTTGCTCCTTACTTAAACGTACCTCCATCTTAGACGGATGCACATTTACATCTACTAAAATGGGATCCATTTCGACTGACAATAAAACAATCGGATATCGGCCAATTGGTAATAATGTATGATAGCCTTCCTGCACTGCTTTTACTAGAGGATAGTTTTTTATAAAACGCCCATTAATCATGGTAGAAATATAGTTCCTTGACGCTCTCGTAATCTCAGGAAGAGCAATCCAACCTTTTACATTATAATCTAGTGAAGTAGCTGAAATAGGAACCATTTTCTTCACGATGTTTACTCCATAAATGGCCGCTAAAACTTGACGGACATCACCGTTTCCAGTGGTGTGAAGGAGCTTTCGATCATTATGAATCAGGCGAAACGAAATTTCAGGATGGCTTAGCGCAAGACGGTTCATAATATCCGTAATATTCCCAAGCTCTGTGTGAACGGTCTTCAAATATTTTAAGCGGGCAGGCGTGTTGAAGAAAAGGTCCGTAACAATAATGTCGGTTCCTTTTCTGGCAGCCGCTGCTTCATGAACCTGCAAAACTCCACCCTCAAACACGACTCTTGAACCGACCTCACCCGTTGATGTTTTCATTTCAAAACGACTTACCGAAGCGATACTGGGCAATGCTTCTCCACGGAACCCAAGTGTTCGGATCCGAAACAAATCATCATCGTTTTTTATTTTACTAGTCGCGTGACGCTGAAACGCCATTAGTACATCTTCTTCTGAAATACCGTCACCGTTGTCGAGTATTCGGATTTTACCTAATCCCGCTTCCTCAACCTCTACTTCAATCACAGTACTACCTGCATCAATTGCATTTTCAACAAGTTCTTTTACAACGGATGCCGGTCGTTCAACCACTTCTCCGGCAGCAATTTTATTCGATAGTCGATCATCTAATTGAATGATTTTCCCCATCGTCTCACCTCCCTGAGATGTTTAGCTCTTTGCCTGCTTATGAAGATCAAATAGAATATTAAAAGCCTGCATAGGAGTCATTTCTAATATATTTAGCGATTTCAAAGACTCAAGTGTCTTCTTTTCCTTCGATGATAGGTTTGCTTTTGCTTCAACCTTTGGTTCAGCAAAAAATGACAGTTGAGCATCTTCTGACACCTTATTCGGTACTACTTTCTTTTCTTCTTTGGCAGTTGTGTTGTCACCTGACTCTAATGCTTTTAAAATTTCATTCGCACGAGCAATCAGTTCCTTTGGTAGCTCCGCTAGCTCTGCCACGTGTATTCCGTAGCTCTTATCAGCTGCTCCCTCTTTGATTTTATGAAGGAACACCACTTTTCCATTTTGCTCAATCGCGCTTACATGGACGTTCTTTAACATCGGAAGCTGCTCTTCGAGAACGGTTAATTCATGGTAATGAGTAGAGAATAATGTTTTCGCCTCAATTCGTTCATGAATATACTCAATGATTGACTGCGCTAACGCCATTCCGTCGTAGGTCGAGGTTCCTCGCCCGATTTCATCAAATAGAATTAAGCTATTTTGGGTTGCATTAACGATGGCATTTTTTGCTTCAAGCATTTCCACCATAAACGTACTTTGTCCAGAAATTAAATCATCTGCTGCTCCAATTCTCGTAAACACTTGATCAAAGATTGGGAGCTTGGCCTCATCTGCCGGAACATAACAGCCAATCTGAGCAAGAATCGAAGTGAGCGCAATTTGTCTCATGTACGTACTTTTCCCTGACATATTCGGTCCAGTAATTAATAGTACCTCTCGTTCTTCCCCCATATGGCAGTCATTTGGCACGTATTCCTGAGCATTCATGACCTTTTCAACAACCGGATGACGACCATTTTTAATCACCAATTGTCTGTCAGTAGTAAAGCTTGGCTTTGTGTAATGACGCGCTTCACTAATTTCTGCAAAGCATTGCAAAACGTCCAGCTCACTTACGACCTTAGCCAATCTTTGTATATGTGGAATATATTCCTTTACGTACTCACGAATGGTTGTAAACAACTCATACTCAAGCTCTGTACTTTTTTCTTCCGCTTCTAAAATCAATGTCTCTTTTTCTTTTAAATCCGGAGTAATAAAGCGTTCAGCATTTGCGAGTGTTTGCTTTCTTTCGTACTGACCTTCTTTTAATAAGGAAAGATTCGCACGAGTCACTTCTATATAATAACCAAACACACGGTTGTATCCGATTTTAAGCGATTTGATTCCCGTTTTTTCACGCTCTTCTTTTTCAAGCTCGGCAATCCACTGCTTTCCATTACGGCTCGCATAACGGTAGCGATCAAGTTCTTCATTGTACCCGTCGGAAATGATATTTCCCTCTTTAATTGAAAGCGGTGGATTGTCAACAATCGCTGTTTCTAATAAATCGGTTATTTCTTCGCATGGTTCAAGCTTGTCTGCTAAACGTTTCGTAGCTTCGTTTGGTAAATTCTCAACCATACTTTTTAATAACGGAATTTGTAGAAGCGATTTTTTTAACTGTATTAGATCTCTTGCATTCACATTACCAAATGCAATCCGTCCTGCCAGGCGCTCTAGGTCATAAACTTCCGTTAGCTTTTCACGGATTTCTTGGCGTTCAAAATAATAGCTAAAGAGCGTATCTACAACGGAATGGCGAAGCTCGATTTGTTGCTGATTGATAAGTGGACGATCTACCCATGACTTGAGCATTCTGCTTCCCATCGCCGTTTTTGTTTCATCCAGTAGCCATAGAAGAGAGCCTTTTTTGCCTTTCGATCGAATCGTTTCTGTTAACTCGAGATTACGTTTCGAGTAATAATCTATTTTCATATATTGATCTACTGTATAAAACCGAACAGCCTGAAGATGATCAAGCGATCTTTTTTGTGTTCGATATAAGTAATTAAATAATCTTGCGGCCGTCTGCTTAAGCTCATCATTGGTTAAGTGTGACAAAAGAGCTTCAAACGAAAAATAACTTTGAATATCTTCTTCCATTGAGAGCGTCACTTGACCTCGTTCACGAATTTTTTTCTGCAGTTCGTCCGAATGAGAAGCAGAAATGACCACCTCACGAGCACCAGAAGTTGCAAGTTCATTTAGAACTTCATCCATGCTCTTTGTGATGGTTACTTGAGATTCCCCTGTAGTCAGATCACTCACCGCAAACCCATACTGATCATCGGAGAACTTAGAGATGGACGCTAAATAATTGTTTTCTCTCTCATTCAGTCCTCTTCCTTCCATCATCGTTCCAGGTGTGATTAACTGAACTACTTCTCTCCGAACCACACCTTTTGCCTGCTTCGGATCTTCCGTTTGTTCACAAATCGCGACTTTAAATCCTTTTTCAATTAACTGTTCAATATATTGAGGAGCAGCATGGTAAGGAACCCCACACATAGGGATACGATCCTGAGACCCACCATCTCTGCTAGTTAGTGTAATTTCTAGTACTTGTGAAGCCTTGACGGCATCATCAAAAAACATCTCGTAAAAATCCCCAAGACGAAAAAATAAAAAGGCATCCTGATACTCTGCCTTTACCTTTAAATATTGCTGTATCATCGGCGTATATGTAGCCATACAATCCTCCAAAACCCTAATTCTTTCATTCACTCTGATCATTATTATAACATAAAGAATGAAGGGAAAGGTTTTTTGGAAGCTGTAAATATCAGCCACAAAGAAAAACTAGGAAGTGAAACCTTCCTAGTTCGCCATTACTCTTCTTCGTCACAGATTAAGAAATCTGGATTTAAATCTTCAAACTCTTCGTCTTCGACATCTAATCCCCAGTCGTCGTCGCAGTCACAATTATCGTAAACAGCTACACAAACCACTGTTTCCCCAATTACTTCTACAAGAAACTCTCTTTCCACATGAACGATAATTGCATTACCGTTCGGTGAGATAACAGCTTCTATGCAGTTTGGCTGCTGAACGACACGAGCAATAACATCGTTGTCATCATGGCAATCTGGATCGCGGTACTTTAACTTAATGACGTCACAATAGTCAACTCGTGCAGTTACTACTTCAGTTCTTGTATTATCATTAAAGGAGTACCAAACGTTAATGTCATAGTAGCCGTGAATCTCGACTTTTTTTCCAACCTTTTTAGCTTCATACGTATGATTGATAATCCAGCAACCAAGGATGCTAGTCGGTTGGTGATCCGGGCGAATCGTATCGTTAGACTGTGTAAACTTACGTCCTTTCGCTACGACCGCTTTTGTAATAATCTCTCTGTAATCTGCCATTGCGAGCGAACCCTCCTCATTCATTTTCACTTCATCCTATGCGGGACATTAGACTAGTGTGATAATATTTTTCATGTTTGTATTTCTTTCGGCATTAGGTGGCGGATATAGTGCATTCTATGCGAATACCCAGAAAAGGTGAGAAATTATGTAAGGGGGCTGGGGAATTCTATGGAATATTGTATTGGTTGAGGGATATGTGACGGTGGGTGTGGTTGGTCATTTGTAGGGTGAAGATCATTTTTGGACGTTTTTTTTACTGGATAGTTTATTAAGGTTAATGAACTTCAGTTGGGTTGGATTTTTTAACGGTTTTGATCTTTATTGGGTTGATGAACTTCATTTTGATTGGATTTTTTAACGGTTTTGATCTTCATTGCGTTGATGAACTTCATTTGGGTTGGGTTCTTTAACGGTTTTGAATTTCATTGACTTGATGAACTTCATTTTGATTAGATTCTGTTACGGTTTTGATCTTCATAGGCTCGATGAACTTCATTTTGGCTGGATTCACTACCAGTTTTGTCCTTCATATACTGATGAAGACGTTGCAGATGCTCCCGCTATCAGTTTTGTCCTTCATAAGCCCGATGAAGGACGTTATAACGGGATTTCCGAGCTGTTTCGGTCTTCATAACTCCAATGAATACCTTTTCGGCTAGATTTGTACCCCTTTCCAGTCTTCACTCCCCTTCAAAACCGAGTCGCATACAAAAAAGACCCTCGTTTCCCAAACGAGGGTCTTCTTAGTCTTCATCTTAGTGATGGGAACAGCTCTGATTCTTATTGTTAACCTCTGCACCTGTTTCTCCACTTAGGACATTTCCGCCCGTTGACAAGATGACTTCATCTGTTACTTTGTTGGAGATGGTGTTAGCCACTAATTGCAGTAGTTCATTTACGTCTACTTGTGATTGCTTAAATTCCTGTACTACAGGGATAGAATCCAATTCTTCTTCAATAGAAGAAATTTTATCTTCTGTTTTCTTAAGAGCTTCTGCTTTTCCATAGTGCTGCAAATTAACAGCTTGCTTTTGCAACCCTTTAATTTGCGAGATAAGAGAGCTTACTTTTTCATTGCTATGAATTTGCGCTTCCGCTTTCTTGAAAAAATCTACTTCTTCTGTGCTCGCGATCATGGAAGCTAGTTCTTTTGCACGTGCTATAATATCATCTTTTGTGTACTTCGCCATTTATTTCACCTCTACCGCTTGAGTTTCTTCCACCATTTCCCCGTTTAATGACCATGTTTTTGCTTCTGTGATTTTTACTTTTACAAGCTTACCAATTGCTGTTTTTGGCCCAACAAAGTTTACTAGCTTGCTTTTACGAGTGTAGCCAGCAAGTACATCCGGGTTGTTTTTACTTTCCCCTTCAACTAATACTTCCACTACTTCCCCATGATATTTCTTCATTGCTTCTGCAGACATTTCATTTACCAATGCGTTTAAGCGCTGTAAACGTTCCTTCTTCACTTCCATTGGAACGTTATCCTGCATTTTAGCCGCTGGCGTTCCTTCACGTGGAGAATAGATGAATGTATAAGCAGATTCGTATCCTACTTCACGGTATAAGGAAAGCGTTTCTTCGAATTGTTCTTCCGTTTCATTCGGATATCCTACAATGATATCTGTAGTGAAAGAAGCATTAGGAATAGCTGCTTTAATTTTGCGAACAAGCTCTAGGTATTGTTCTCTTGTGTACTTACGAGCCATGATTTTTAGTACTTCTGTAGAACCAGATTGAACTGGAAGGTGTATATGCTCAACTAAGTTTCCACCCTTAGCAAGTACCTCAATTAAGTGATCGTCAAAATCACGCGGATGACTCGTTGTAAAACGAATACGTGGAATATCAATCTTACGGATCTCATCCATTAAGTCACCTAAACCGTACTTCATATCTTCAAAATCTTTTCCGTAAGCATTTACGTTTTGTCCAAGAAGCGTAATTTCCTGATATCCTTGCGCTGCTAGCTGGCGAACTTCTTGAATGATGTCTTCAGGACGACGGCTACGCTCTTTTCCGCGAGTAAATGGAACGATACAATACGTACAGAACTTATCACATCCGTACATAATGTTTACCCATGCTTTAATATTTCCACGGCGGATCTTCGGAAGGTTCTCAATAACATCTCCTTCTTTAGACCATACTTCCACAACCATTTCCTTAGACATGTAAGCTTCGTGTAGGATATTTGGTAAGCGGTGAATATTATGCGTTCCAAAAATCATATCCACTTGGTGGTATGTTTTTAGGATTTTATTAACAACCGATTCCTCTTGAGACATACAGCCACAAACTCCGATTAATACATCTGGGTTTTGCTGCTTTAAATGTTTAAGATGACCTAGCTCACCAAACACTTTGTTTTCAGCATTCTCACGGATCGCACAAGTATTTAATAAAATAACATTTGCATCCTCAACAGAGTCTGTTGGCTCATAGCCTAGCCCCATGAAAATACCAGCCATTACTTCTGTATCATGCTCATTCATTTGACAGCCGTACGTACGAATATAAAATTTACGACCTTGTCCCATGCCTTTAAATTCTTCAGGAAGTGAGAAATCCTTATGGTACTTTACTTCTTCTTTCCCACGCTTTTTCGCGTCTTTTAACGATGGTGGAGTATATACTGTTTCAAAAAATTTACTGTAATCCTTATCGGATTTTTTGTCCGAAGAATTACCTTCCTGCACTGCTTGTTGGCTTTCTAATCGTTGCTTTTCGTTCATAATTGTTTCTCCTTTCACTGCAATAATCAAACATTTTAAAAATACAACCAAACGAAAATATTATTTTCGTATAGTTAGATCGTTGATAGTAGAATGAATCACATTAGTTAAGTATAAATGGTTGAACAACTGAAAACAATATAAAAAACTTAACCAATCGTTAGCGGTTTCATTCATTACAGCAAATAATTTTACCCCTTATCACGTTCATTGAAAGTGATAGTTATCACAAATTACCAGAAATATACCGCATAGAGAAACCCCGAGATGTTCTCGGGGTTTCTTGTTCATTCCAGCTTACATAAACTCGGAAACTAATTTATTAAAATGAGCTTCATCTAATTGAAGGTCATGCTGAGATAAAGGTGTTTCAGAGTAACCGTTAATTAGTTCCTGGTAAGATTTACGCTCTGTATCTTGATAAATCAAGCCTGTTACTAATCCGTTATGCTTCATTAGAGTTTGCATCGCCATTTCACGGTTAGATGAATCATAGCCTTCCACATCAGCTAGCTTTGTTAAATTTTCCTTAAACCAGTCGTATGTGTTGATTTTATTGTATGTCACACATGGACTAAACACGTTGATTAAAGAGAAACCTTTATGCTTAATACCAGCTTCAATAATCGCTGTTAAGTCTTTTAAGTCTGTAGAGAAGCTTTGTGCCACAAATGTTGCACCAGCAGTTAAAGCCATTTCCATTGGAGAAATCGGCTGTTCGATTGATCCTTGTGGCGTAGACTTCGTTTTGAAGCCTGCTGCCGATCTTGGGGATGTTTGACCCTTTGTTAAACCGTAAATTTGGTTATCCATTACGATGTAAGTGATATCGATGTTTCGACGGATAGAGTGAATAGTATGACCCATTCCGATCGCGAAACCATCTCCATCTCCCCCAGATGCAATAACCGTCAAATCACGATTCGCCATTTTTACCCCTTGGGCAATCGGTAAAGAACGTCCGTGAATGGAATGGAATCCGTAAGAGTTTATATATCCTGAAATACGTCCAGAGCAACCGATACCAGAAATAACCGCTAAGTTATCTGGCTCTAACCCTACATTCGCAGCAGCACGTTGAATTGCCGCTTGAACAGAGAAATCGCCGCAGCCTGGACACCAGTTAGGCTTCACGTTGTTTCGAAAATCTTTAAACGTCGCCATAATTTAGAACAACTCCTTGATCTTTGAATGGATTTCATGTGGTAGGAATGGATTTCCGTCATACTTTAAATGCTTTACTACTTTCTCAGCATGTCCTACATTCATCTTCAGAATGTTTGCTAACTGTCCAGTTGCGTTGTTTTCAACAACTACAACCTTTTTAGCTGCTTTGACTAGTGGAAGCATTTCGTCAGTAGGGAACGGATGAATCAAACGTACATGCGCATGATTCACTTTCACTCCATCCTTCTCAAGGCGTGTCATAGCTTCTTCAATCGCTCCTCTAGTTGAGTTAAAACCAACAACTAGTACATCCGCATCCTCATGTGGAGCTTGAACGTGAATTGGCGTATTAAATTTGATGTTCTCAACTTTACGGAAACGCTTATCCATTTGTGCATTACGGTTTAATGCTGATTCTGATGGTTTACCTGTTTCATCATGTTCTACACCTGTTACGTGGTGAATTCCACCCTTTACCCCAGGAATAACACGAGGAGAAATACCATCTTCAGTCACTTCGTAACGCTTAAAGTAATCTTTTGAATCAGATTCTGGTAGTTCAGTAACAAGTTTTCCGCGTCGAATTTCTACCTTACTAAAGTCTAAAGGCTCAACCGTTTGCTTTCCTAAAGAAAGTTGAAGGTCAGATAAGACGATAACAGGCACTTGGTACTCTTCAGCAAGGTTAAATGCCTCAGCTGTATCGTAGAACGCTTCTTGTACTGTACTTGGAGCCATAACAATCTTAGGAATTTCTCCGTGAGTACCATAGATCATGGCCATTAAATCAGATTGTTCTTGCTTTGTTGGTAGTCCCGTAGATGGACCCCCACGCTGTGTATCAACAATAACAATTGGTGTTTCGGTAATTCCAGAAAGACCGATTGCCTCCATCTTCAACGATAATCCCGGACCAGCTGATGCAGTGATCGCACGAACACCTGCATAGTTTGCACCGATTGCCATCGTACATGCCGCAATTTCATCTTCTGTTTGAATAACTGTTCCACCAAGAGCAGGTAGTTTTTTAATTAAATACTCCATGATTTCAGAAGCAGGAGTAATTGGATATGCTGCCATAAAGCGACATCCGCCAGCTAATGCACCTAGCGCAATCGCATCGTTACCAATCATGAACAAACGTTGTTTTCCATCTGCCTTTGCTAATTGCATGATTGCGGCGTCTTGAATTTGTTCCTTCATTGCTGTATATCCAGCTTGGATCGCTTCCATGTTCTTATCAACCACAGACTGTCCTTTACGTCCAAAAATTTCTTGAACTACAGACTCAAAAACGTTAATATCTAAATCTAGCACTGCACAAGTAGCCCCAACAGCCACCATGTTTTTCATTAATGATGTACCTAATTCAGTTGCAATATCTGTAAATGGAACCGCATACAAAGTTGCATTTGTATCCGTTGGTTTCACAGGATTAAACTTCGCATCTGCAATCATCACACCATTGTCATGAAGTTCTTTGTAATTTAAGTCAAGCGTTTCCTGATCAAATGCCACTAAGATGTCTAAGTCGTCTGAAATAGAGCGAACCTGTGACGTGCTTACACGGATTTTGTTATTAGTGTGTCCACCTTTAATACGAGATGAAAAGTGGCGGTACCCATATAAATAGTAACCTAATCGATTCAAAGCAATAGAGAAAATCTCCCCAGTACTTTCAATACCTTCCCCTTGCTGCCCGCCAACTTTCCAAGAAAGTTGATTGATCATGTCTTACACCCCTTTGGATACGTTAAGAAATATGTAAAAACGTTTACTTTATCAATAGTGTAGCACTTTTCCGATTGTAACACGAAGATTTTGACTCTCGTTTTCATAGAGTAAAAATGTGAGAAATGGAAGGGTACTAAACGCTTTCAATTCTAGACCTATGTGAAAAAAAAAGCAACCCTTTACGCCCAAATAATGGCGAAAATATGAATATTTTTTTATTTTTGTGAAAATAATAGTTTTATCTGTCTTTTTTTAAGCCGATCAGTCTAAATAAAAATGAAAACGCTTTATTCACTCATCTTTATTTCGGAAATCTTTTCGCCATATTTCCGTACAAAAACTTCTCGACCTGTATACTGGAATAATATTTTCCTAGTTCATTTACAAGATTGCTATAATTTTCTACATGTTCAAGCCCTGTTACACAATGTTCGGTTCCATCGAAATCAGAACCAAATCCAACAAAATCCTCTCCTCCAAGAGAGCAAATATAGTCAAGATGACGCAGTATATCCGTAATCGTCGCTGTCGTTTTCCCAGACAGGAACTGAGTAACAAAGGTTAATCCAGTGACTGTTTCTCTATCTATTAATGCCGCAATCTGTTCATCCCGTAAGTTTCTCGGATGCGGGCATAGAGAATACGCATTAGAGTGAGAAGCGAAAGGATAATCTGCTAACTCCAGAACATCCCAAAACCCTCTTTCTGATAGATGTGATACATCACACCATACCCTCTCTTTGTTAAGAGTTGATACGACTCTTTTTCCGAATCTAGATAGACCCGCGCCCCGCTCTTCAAGTGCGCCATCAGCGACAGCATTGGCAAAATTCCATGTTAAACCAACTGAAGTAACTCCGAGACGAAGCAGTGATTTTAGCTTCAGCAAATCCGAACCGATACAATCACACCCCTCCAGTGTAAGAATCGCTCCGAATTCTCCATCTTCAAGATTATCTAAATCACTCTGACTCGTAATCAGCTTAATTTCTTTATATGGTTTGATTATTTTTTCATAGAAAAGGTCAATCATATGCAAAGCAGCATGGAAGGAAAGATCAGGGTGAATATTCTCTGGTACGTAGATGGCAAAGCATTGTACTTTTACACCACTTTTCTTCATGCCAGCGAGCGTAACCTGAAGCTCCTTTGGATCTAGAAAGCTTGTAAGCTTTGGATTCATAAACATTTTGTATAATACATCACAATGCGCATCAAAAATTTTCATGGTTCGTACCCCTTCCTTAGTCGTTTATTTTAACATAGACCCATACTGACAAAAAAAGAACCTGTTTGCAATAAGAATGCAAACAGGAAAAAAGATACTCCCTCATCTTGGCTCAATGATTAATTTGATCGCCGTGCGCTCTTCCCCATCAATTAATATGTCTGTGAATGCTGGGATACAAATCAAATCGACTCCGCTAGGTGCTACAAATCCTCGTGCAATGGCTACTGCCTTTACCGCTTGATTCAATGCACCCGCACCTATGGCCTGGATTTCTGCAGCACCTCTTTCGCGCAGAACTCCTGCGAGCGCTCCAGCTACAGAATTGGGATTAGATTTTGCTGAAACTTTTAATATTTCCATTCCTAGCTCCTCCTTGTTTAATCCCCCCTGATGTTCTTGTTATTGAACAACTCAGGTATATATGATTCCATTGCTACTATATTCGCAAAAGCTTTAACATATTCCGGCTTGGACAAAAAAGTAAGATTAAAAGAAAAGTGTATAAGCATTTACTAGCGGTAATTGTTAAACAAAAAAACACCTGCGTCTATTTTGCAGGTGCTTTAGCTAAGCGTTTATTTTTCTGACCGTCTATGAGAAAAATGGATGATCGTCATTGATCAGAATTCGATCGATTTTTTTTGCTTTTCCCGTCTTTTTATCCAGTTCAATATGTACGGCACCAAGCTGTGTTTTATCTGTATCTGGAACTTCAAATCGTGCTGGTAAGTTGGATAGGAATCGTCTAATTACAATTTCTCTGTCCATTCCTAGTATCCCATCATATGGACCTGTCATTCCAACATCCGAAATATAAGCTGTTCCTTGTGGCAATACTCGATTGTCAGCCGTTTGTACATGTGTATGTGTACCAACTACTGCTGTTACTCTTCCATCTAAATACCAACCCATAGCGAGCTTCTCACTTGTTGCCTCAGCATGGAAATCAACAAAGATAATAGGTGTTCGTTTACTAGCTTCTTCGATCAGTTCATCCGCTTTTCGGAACGGACAATCATTCGGTTGCATAAAGGTACGCCCTTGCAGGCTGATGATTGCTATTTCATCTTGATTCATTTTTAAATACACAATTCCCTTACCAGGGTTATCTTCAGGAAAGTTTGCTGGCCTAACCATGTATTTCGCATCATCGATGAATTCAAAAATATCACGGTTATCCCATGTATGGTTTCCTAACGTAACGGCTTGCGCACCAACCTCTAAAAATCCTCGATAGATTTTTTCCGTAATCCCTTTTCCACCTGCAGCATTTTCACCATTAATAATGGTAATGTGTGGACGATATTTTTCCTTTAATCTTGGGACGTATTCCTTCACCATATCTCTTCCTGGTGAACCAACGACATCTCCAACAAATAATATGTTCATCAATTAAACCCTTCTTTTTCATAATTTCTTTCCATTGTATCATATGTATTGGGGAATAAGAAAAGCGTAAGCGCCCGTTTAGCAACGTATGGACTGGAGAGCTACGACTGAGATAAAGGAATCCGAAATGCGGAAGCACCTTGATCAGCTCCGACAGGCATAAGACGAAGAACGAAAGAGGTCCTGACCTCTGTAGGGATTTGGCTTATGACCCCGAGGAGCTAGGTACTGCAGCTGGACAACACGAAGAGCGCAAGCGATTCGATGTTGAGTTATCGTAGGGAGATGATCGAAGTACACTAGTTGCTGGGGGCTGAAGCTGGACAAAATAAAAGCGGTGCAAAAGCACCGCTTTATTTTGCGTATTCAACTGCTCTCGTTTCCCTAATTACCGTTACCTTAATATGGCCAGGGTAATCAAGTTCCTCTTCGATTTTTTTACGAATATCGCGAGCTAAACGATGAGCCTCTAAGTCGTCAATTTGCTCTGGCTTCACTAGGATACGAACTTCACGTCCAGCCTGGATAGCAAATGACTTTTCCACTCCATCATACGATTCTGAAATTTCCTCAAGCTTTTCTAAGCGTCGGATATAGTTTTCAAGCGTCTCACGTCTTGCACCAGGTCTTGCTGCGGATAGCGCATCTGCCGCTGCAACAAGAACAGCAATAACGGATGTAGGCTCAGAATCGCCATGGTGAGAAGCAATCGAGTTAATAACAACCGGATGCTCCTTGTATTTAGTAGCAAGTTCGACACCGATTTCTACGTGACTTCCTTCCACTTCATGGTCAATTGCCTTACCAATATCGTGTAGTAAGCCTGCACGACGAGCAAGTGTTTCATCTTCTCCAAGTTCTGCAGCTAGCAATCCAGCTAATTGAGAAACTTCAGTAGAGTGCTTCAACACATTTTGACCATAGCTAGTACGGAATTTCAATCGGCCGAGAATCTTAATCAAATCTGGGTGCAGTCCATGTACTCCAACCTCAAAAGTTGTTTGCTCACCAATTTCACGAATATGTTCATCCACTTCACGGCGTGCCTTATCAACCATTTCTTCGATTCGAGCAGGATGGATACGACCATCTTGAACTAGCTTTTCAAGCGCTAAGCGGGCTGTTTCTCTTCGAATCGGATCAAACCCAGATAAAATAACTGCTTCTGGAGTATCATCAATAATGAGATCAATTCCAGTAAGAGTTTCAAGTGTACGGATGTTTCGTCCTTCACGACCAATGATTCGACCTTTCATCTCATCATTTGGAAGAGTGACTACCGAAACGGTCGTTTCAGCTACGTGATCAGCCGCACAACGTTGAATAGCTAACGACAAAATTTCCTTTGCTTTTTTGTCTGCTTCCTCTTTTGCTCTATTTTCACTCTCTTTTATCATTAAAGCGATGTCATGGGATAACTCCTGTTCCATACGCTCTAAAATGATGGATTTCGCCTCATCACGAGTTAAGCCCGAGATGCGTTCAAGCTCTGCCTGTTGCATTTTTACGATCTCGTCCACTTTGCTTTCCATCTCTTCAATATGCTGTTGTTTTTTGTTAAGAGAATCGTCCCTCTTCTCTAAAAGTGCTTCACGTTTGTCTAACGATTCGTCTTTTCGATCAAGATTTTCCTCTTTTTGAAGTAAGCGGTTTTCCTGCTTTTGCAGCTCGCTTCTTCGATCACGAACTTCACGTTCTGCTTCTGTACGAAGCTTATGAATCTCATCCTTTGCCTCAAGCAGCGACTCCTTTTTTAAGGCTTCTGCTTCACGTTTTGCATCTTCTAGAATTTGCTCTGCAGCACCTCTAGCTCCAGCAATTTTTGCTTCAGAAAAAGATTTACGAACAAAATAGCCAACAACTGCACCGACGGGTAAAGCAAGCAAAATGGAGATGATCATTGTAAAAAGATCCATCATTTCACCTCCTCTTGCTATTAACTTGTGTTACGTTTTCTAAAATGTCGGCATGTACATTGTTTTGTCAATATACAGCACAAAGGCTTTTACACGTCTTCATTCATCATTAAAAAACATAAAATATACATATTAATTGTAAATGTGTGAATTTTTATTGTCAAGGGTTTGTCCGGCTTGGTTGTAATATTTCGTTTATATTGGTAGATAATGGTGAACTTTGTCAAACCCACTGCTGTTAAAGCTTTCATATATCGAGTTCTCTTTTCAATTTTCGTACCATCATTGTGACTAATGATATAAAAAACAGCAGACCAAATAGTCTGCTGTAAAATCTGTATTAATCTACTAAATCAAATTGTTCTTGATCTTCTTCATGGTCTTCCGGAAGAGTCTTTACGCCGTCTAAACCATAATGTTCACGGATCTTATTTTGGATTTCTACTAATAACTCTTTATTTTCCTTCAGGAACAGCTTCGCATTCTCACGACCTTGACCAAGACGCTCATCATTATAAGAATACCAAGATCCACTCTTTTGTACGATATCAAGTTCTGAGCCCATATCAAGAGCTTCTCCCTCTTTTGAAATTCCTTCTCCGTACATAATATCTACTTCAGCCGTACGGAATGGAGGAGCTACTTTATTCTTCACGACTTTAATTTTCGTTTTGTTACCAACCATATCATTGCCTTGCTTTAACGTTTCTGCACGGCGAACCTCTAAACGAACAGATGAATAGAATTTAAGCGCACGTCCACCAGGAGTTGTCTCAGGGTTACCAAACATAACTCCGACCTTTTCACGAATCTGGTTAATAAAGATAGCAATTGTTTTAGACTTGTTGATCGCACCAGAAAGCTTACGAAGAGCTTGTGACATTAGACGAGCTTGTAGACCAACGTGAGAGTCTCCCATTTCCCCTTCGATCTCTGCCTTTGGAACAAGGGCAGCTACTGAGTCGATGACTAAAATATCAACTGCTCCGCTTCGCACCAATGCTTCAGCAATTTCAAGGGCTTGTTCACCAGTATCAGGCTGTGACAATAGCAATTCATCAATGTTCACACCAAGCTTCTGTGCATAATCAGGGTCAAGTGCATGCTCGGCATCAATAAATGCTGCTTGTCCACCTGCAGCTTGTACCTCAGCAATTGCATGAAGGGCAACCGTTGTTTTACCCGAGCTTTCAGGACCATAGATTTCAATGATTCGGCCCTTTGGATAGCCACCTATTCCTAATGCTGTATCAAGAGCTAGTGATCCACTTTTAGAAGTGGAAATTTGACGATCTGTTTGCTCTCCTAACTTCATGATAGAGCCTTTACCAAATTGCTTTTCTATTTGTTTTAATGCCATTTCAAGGGCTGCTTGACGATCATTTGCCACTACTATTTCCTCCTTATTTAAAACGAATATATCTATCTATTATTCGTTGCATGTTCATTTCACTATCTTTACTATACTCGTTTTATTTCTGTTTGTCGAGCAAAAAATCGAACATTCATTCGATTTTTTTCACTACCAAATATAGTTGTATAATTCTATTTTCTTCTTAGTAATATTGTTTTTTCGCCTATGTTCATAGCTAAAAAATCTCATTTTAAATCAAATTCTAAATTTGGTAAAGAGAAAAAAACAGAGCAAAATGATTTGCTCTGTTAATCTTTCAAGCTATTGATTAGTGTGAAACAGCCATACTTCACACTTCTTACTCGATTTCCTTCTCTTGTTCCAGCAAAGACAAATTTTTCGACTTTTACTGGAGATCCCTTTTTCGAAATTCCAATATAAACTGTTCCTACAGGTTTCCCCTCAACTGAACCAGGTCCTGCCACACCAGTAAAGCTAATTCCAATATCGGCGCTAAGTAAAGAAGCCACATTTTCAGCTAACTCCCTTGCGCACTCTTCACTAACTGCTCCATACTTTTCGAGCGTTTCCTTTTTAACACCAAGTACCTTTTCCTTAACCTCATTCGTATAGCAGACGACTCCGCCTTTTAATACCGCACTCGAACCTGGAATAGCTGTCAGCTCCTGCTGAAACATCCCTCCGGTTAAGCTCTCTGCACTGGCAATCGTTAAATCGTTCTTTTGAAGCAGTGTAAATAACTCATTCATTAACGAGGTTTCATCATATCCGTAGAAGAACTCACCAACACGTGTACGGATCTTCTCTTCCGTTTCATTAATGAGCTCATTTGCAACGTCGGTTTGTTGGTGCTTAGCAGTGAGCCGTAATGTGACTTCCCCATCGCTAGCAAGGGGTGCAATCGTAGGGTTCGTTTGCGCATCAATCAAATCTTCAATTTTTGTTTCTATTGCAGCCTCTCCTATCCCAAAGAAACGCAACACTCGTGAAACAATCGTCTCAGAGACGTCTGGCTCCTTTTGTAATAGTGGCAGCGCATAATTTAGAAACATTGGTTCCATTTCTTTCGGTGGCCCTGGTAAAAGCATATAACGGTGAGTATTAGTAGTTAAAAGCATTCCAGGGGCCATCCCGTTATCATTTGGCAAAACAGTAGAGTCAGCAAGGACCAATGCTTGCTTCTTATTATTCTCTGTCATAACACGGTTTGTACGTACAAAGTATTGAGAGATAGAGTCAAGAGCAGCTTGATCAAACTCCAGCTCCTTACCGAGGTGTTTGGCAATTGTTTCTTTTGTCAAATCATCCTTTGTCGGTCCCAATCCACCTGTAAAAATAATTAAGTTAGATCGGCCTTCTGCAACAGCAATCGCTTGCTGTAAACGGGTCGGATTATCACCAACCACCGTATGATAAAACACATTTGTTCCAATGCTAGCTAGTTGTTTGGAAATGAAACGAGCGTTTGTATTAACAATTTGCCCGAGCAATAGCTCTGATCCAACCGCGATGATCTCAGCATTCATGTATACAATCACCTAACCTCTATTTATTTAGAATTAACAAATGCTTGTTTATTTTTAGCAAAATAATCCCAGCCAGACCATATTGTGAAGAACGTAGCAACCCATAAGGCAATGTCAGCAAACGGAATGGAAGCTAGTTCGAAAATGGTGTTATGTAATAACAACGCGGAAATCGCAACGATTTGTGCCCATGTCTTAATTTTTCCGAGCATATTCGCCGCTACCACTTCTCCACCACCAGCAAGAATTAAGCGAAGTCCTGTTACAGCAAACTCTCGGCTAATTATGATAATGACCAGCCAAGAAGCAGCAAGTCCAAATTCAACTAAAACAATTAATGCTGCTGACACGAGCAACTTGTCTGCTAACGGATCCAGGAACTTCCCAAGATTGGTAACAAGATTATACTTTCTAGCATAATATCCATCGACCCAATCGGTAGCAGAAGCAAAAATAAAGATGATTGCAGCGATAAAGTGAGCAACCGGAAGCTCCGCCCCAATGAACTGCATATTCCCCCAATGAAAAGGATCATATACAATTACTAAAAATAGTGGAATTAATAAAATTCGTGAGACTGTAATTTTATTAGGCAAATTCATTTTAAAGACCTCCATTTTAACCTATAAAGCAATTTCTTATTATTACTTTCTTCTTTCAATAAAACAAGCATACAACAAAATAGAAAAGAAAGCGAAAAAATAGTCACCATACGATGACTATTCATTCACTGTTGGTACATAACGAATTGTGATATCCTGTCTAACTTGATCAACCGGAGGTGTAGCATACTCTATCTTTTGATCATTCACATATATTTCAGTGGCTGTAGAATTCCCAATCACTAGAACAGCTTCTTGCTCTTTTGAATAATCAACTACTTTATTATCCTCAGCACCTGTTTTTAAGATCCCTTGCCAAAAAGAATGTCCTTTTCCATTTAGCATATTCACCCAGGTTTCACCGGTAGACACAAGCTTTACTTCAAATTTTTCTGCATTCTTTACTTCATATACTGTTTCTTTCCCTTTTGATTCAGCAACCGTAACTTCTTGTTTAGGAGTGGTTTCTTCTTCAGTCGTTTCTTCCTCCGTTACTCCATTGGCACCAGATGTTTGATTGTCTTCATCCTCAGAAGCTTCCGTTTCTTTTTCCTCATCTGCTTCCTTCTCAGATAAATTGTCTTTATACTGAATTTGTTCGCTATCAGATGTTGCTGGTTCCTCTGCCGACTCACCATTTTCTTTAATATTTACTACTAAAAAGTAGGCTAGAGCCACTGCACCGATAACAAAAACCCCTATCAGCAGCCTTGGTAGAATCGCAAATATCTTCGAATTACCTGGTGCAACATCCTTCCTTGTTTGCACCCTTGAAAGCTTATCTGGAAAGTCATCGCCATGCGTAGATGGGATATCAGACTTATACTCAGCAAATAGCTCTTCTGGATCGAGCTGAACAGCTTCTGCATATTGCTTAATAAAAGCACGAACATAAAACGGACCAGGAATAATACTATAGTTTCCCTCTTCTAATGCTTGCAAATACCTTTTTTGAATTTTGGTTGTTGTTTGTAAATCATCCAAGCTCAAGCCGAGTGAAAGCCGAGCTTCTCTTAGTTTGTTACTTAGTTCTGTCAACTTCTAACACCTTCCAATGCTATTAAAGGCGTTTTCGTAAGTTATTTTTATGCATAAACGAAAACGGCTCTTTTAGAAATCAAATCCCCCAAAATCAGAATCTGAAAACATCGTATTTCTTACAATATCATACTTAATTTCCTCTTCTGGATCGTTTCTAAGCTCGATAATATAATCAAAATCATCGAGTGTGTACTCTGTATTTTGGACAAATACATCCGGATGCTCAACAACTTTCACAGCAGGTAGTCGCATAATTTCTCGAACTAATTGCCAATGTCGTTCGTTTGCTCTTCTTGTAGAAACGATGCCATCTATAATGAATAGATTGTTCTCGTTATATTCGTCCTCAATGAGTTGATTACGAATGGTTTGCTTTAAGAGCGTAGAGGAAACAAACAGCCATCTTTTGTTAGCACATACACTTGAAGCAACAATAGACTCAGTTTTTCCAACACGTGGCATTCCACGGATTCCAATGAGTTTATGACCTTCCTGCTTAAATAACTCTGCCATAAAATCTACTAATAGCCCCAGTTCATCGCGTACAAATCGAAAGGTCTTTTTGTCATCAGCGTCTCTCTGTATGTATCTTCCGTGCCTCACAGCTAATCGGTCTCTTAGCTTTGGTTCTCTAAGCTTGATTATCTTAATAGTATCCATTGTTTTTAAAATAGATTCAAGTCGCTCAATTTGTTCATAATCCTGTGCGAGAATGAGCAATCCGCGTCTTCCTTCATCCACCCCATTAATGGTTACAATATTAATGGAGAGCATCCCTAATAAAGAAGAAATATCCCCTAGCAATCCAGGACGATTTTTCTGAATTTCATACTCCAAATACCATTCTGTTTTGTTCATCTTTTCCATAGAATACCTCCCAGGGAAGCGCCATATTTGACCATTTTTGGTGCAAATTAATCATCTTCTATCATATATGATTTTCTATTAAGATGAAAGGAAAAACAAGAACAAGTCGTAATTTGGAGAAATATTTGTATGATATGAAAAAAAAGAGAGGATGTTTGCCTCTCTTTTTGATTTACCTATTTAAGCAGTCTTTAGCGTGAACCGTCATTTTGAACAAGCTTCACCATCATATTAGCAATTGCATGCTGTTCTTCTGTTGTAGCAACAGACCAAAGGTCAGATAAAATGCGCTCTTGTTCATTTTTCGGATCTACTTGCTTCGCTAAATAGTCTCCGATTTGGAAAGCAAGATCACCAATTACTTGCTTGTTCATCCCTTCATTCTGAGCATGATGCAGGCGATCACCTAAAAAGTCTTTCCACTGCTCCCAATTATCAAGTACAGACATTGTATAACCTCCTTTTTTTTACTACGAACTTATTTTGCTTTGAAAAGGAGGGAATTATTCATTTAGATAACGTGAACGTTTCGTGAATTATGTATACCATCCACCATTAACCGCAAGTGTATGGCCTGTGATATACCTAGAACCAGAAGAGAGAAGAAAGGAAACAGAGTCAGCCACATCCTCACCTGAACCTAATCTTCCAATTGGAATTTCATCCTTAAGGACCTGTAAGTCGTCATCAGTGAAATTTTCTAACATCGGAGTTTGAATGGCACCAGGTGCGACCGCGTTAACTGTAATCCCACTTAATGCAACTTCTTTACTTAACGCTTTTACAAACGCGATTTGGGCACCTTTTGCAGCAGAATATGCTACTTCACAGGCAGCACCCGTCTGCCCCCAGATGGAGGAAATAACTACAATTTGTCCATCGCGATGAGCCATCAGCTTCGGAAGCAAACGCTTCGTTAATAAAATCGGTGCCGTAACTTGAAGCTTCATAATTTGCTCAAGGTCGTCATCCTTCAAGTCAACCAATAACCCATAATGACTTTGACCACAATTATGTATGATGGCATTTAAAGCAAAGATATTTTCGCAAAGCTTTTCAATCCCATTTTTTTCAGTCAAATCCGCTTGTATTGGAATGTATTCATTCTCAAAAATAGAAAGTTCACGGAGCAAACGTTCCATTCCCTCTATATTCTTATGATAATGTAAGTATAAAGAAAACCCCTCCATTGCAAGCCTCTTGGCTATGGCGGAGCCGATCCCCCCGCTTGCTCCAGTAATTAACGCATATTTTTTCACTAGCTTCTCCTCACTTCAACAAAAAGGCGCCGATAAACGACGCCTCACTTTAATTAGCTTTTTGGCACTACTTGGCAAATGGCCATTCGATTTTCGGAAATTAAGTTGTCAGCTACATGATGTATATCCTCAATTTTAATTGCTTCTAATACAGGTACCACGTCAAATAAATTCATATCGTTAAATGCATATCGTGTAAATTGATTGGCAATGTACTCTGGTGAATTAACAGCACGGAGAAACGCACCAATTTTTTTCTTCTTCGTACGCTCTAAACTCTCTACCGTAATCTTACTTGAGCTTTTTTCTTCTTCTAACATTCTTTGTATTTCAGCGGCTAGTTGGTCTGGATTATTTGTGTCCCCGCCAATCATTGCAAAGCCAAACCCTTTCTCTTGCGTATAATCAAAAGAGAAGGATTCATCAATAAGTCCACTGCTGTACAGCTTATCATAATTTTCACTACTTCTACCAAACAATAATTCCAGCAACACATTTGTTGTTAGTTCCTGTTTAAGCATTTCCTCGCCTTGTTTTTCCGTCTCAGTAGCTTTTATACTAACTAAGCATTTAGAAGAATGCACATTCATAGGCAGGACTAATTTCTTTTCGGATACATCTTCCTTTTCACTTTCGAATTTACGCTCAATTTCTACTTGTGTAGGGAATGTCTTCTTCGCCTGGTTATCTTTAATCTGCTTCATGATTTCCTCAACCTGAACAGGACCAACGATAAACAACAGCATATTGCTTGGGTGATAGAAGGTATGATAGCACTCATACAACATATCCTTTGTGATTTCAGCTATTGATTCTTTTGTCCCTGCGATGTCAATCTTCACTGGGTGGTTTTCAAATAGGTTTTGAATCGCACCAAAATATAAGCGCCAGTCTGGATTATCATCATACATATCAATTTCTTGGCCAATAATGCCTTTTTCTTTTTCCACAGTTTTTTCAGAGAAATAAGGATACTGGACAAAATCGATTAATGTTTCTAGATTTTTCTCTACGTCTGAGGTACTAGAAAAAAGATATGCTGTTCTTGTAAAAGATGTAAAGGCATTCGCTGATGCCCCTTGACGACTAAATTGCTGGAACACATCGCCATCTTCTTTTTCAAAAAGCTTGTGCTCTAAAAAGTGGGCAATCCCATCTGGAACCTTTACAAGCTCTGTTTTCCCTGCAGGTACAAAATGGTTATCAATTGATCCATATTTGGTTGTAAAAGTCGCATAGGTTTTGTTAAACCCTTTTTTCGGAAGAATGTATACCTCTAAACCATTTTCTAGCTTCTCGTGGTAAAGTTCCTCTTGAAGCTGATCAAATGAGATCTTCTCCATTACTTCGTCGCCCCCGTTCCCGTTAAGAAATAAATCGTATCGAGTTGGATTTTATTAGCAACCTTTACGATCTCTTCCTTCGTCACAGTCTCGATTCGCTGTAACCATTCGTCTAGCTGAATTTGTTGTCCTGCAACTACATTATGATAAAGAATTTCAACAATTCCACGTGCTGTATCAAGCGTTTCGAGTAGTTGATTTTTAATCACTGCCTTCGTTTGAATCAAATCGTCATCTGAAAAGTCTCCATTTTTCATGGCTTGCATTTGTTCTTTAATTATTGAAACTGCTTTTTCAAAATTGCTATTATCAATTCCGGACATTACCATTAGTAAGCCTTTATGACTTTCCACCCGACTCGCAGCATAATAAGCAAGACTCGCTTTCTCACGCACGTTAATAAATAACTTGGAATGTGAAAACCCACCATACACACCATTAAATACTTGTAGGGCAAAGTAATCTGGATCTCCATATGCTACATTTGTTCGGTACCCAATATTTAATTTGCCTTGCTTCACATCTTGTTCTTCTTTAATGACTTTTTCCTCCACCTGCGCTGGCTGTTTTTTCTCCACAGCTTGGGGAGCTCTTGATGAAAAGATAAATTTTTCATTCACCATTTGTTCTACTTCTTGTTCTTCTATATCACCGATAATATATAAACTAAGTTCATCTTCAGCTAATGCTTTTTTGTAATAATCATAAAGATCTCTACCGCTAATGGAATCGACTTCAGATTCTTTTCCGTGAACATGCAGGGAGTACGGTTCCTCCTTACACATTTCTTCAATTAGCCTATTGTTGGAATACTTCATTTTATCATCATAGATGGATTGAATTCTTTGCTTTAAGCTGCGTTTCTCCTTCTCCAAAGTTTCCTTATGGAATTCACCGTCTTCCACATTTGGATTGGTTAAAACTTCTACAAGAAAATCAATTGCCGTTTTTAAAAGTGGAGTAGGATCAGAAAGGAAGCGCTCATTTGCTACTTCCATAGCTAAACTGATTGTATGGTATTCACCTTTTTTTCCTAAATCAATATAAAAAGTCGCTCCATACAATTCATCCAAATACCCTCGAAGCTGTCCAGTAGTAGGAAATTTTTTTGAATTACTTTGAAGTACATTTGGTAGCAATGCACGTTTCGTTACGTTTTCTTTTTGTAAAGGTGCCTTCATTTTAAAAATAATGGTATTAGTCTTGAATTTATCTGTTTTCACCATATGTAACTTGATACCGCTCATTTCTTTAATCGTTTCGGAAACCACTGCCATATTTCCATCCTCCTTTACATCATGTGCTCGTAAATAGCTTTCCCATCTTATGATACGGAATGTATTTAGATATACTATACCCTTTTGGACAAACCGTTATCAACTTTTGGTATAGAAGGAAAACATATGAAAAAACCTCCAGTAGTTGGAGGTTTAAATCAGTGAAGAAATTTGGTGAGGGGGATAGGTGTTTCGGTAGGTAAATCCCGTATCAAAAATCGCTTGGTTCTTCCCTTTTTTCTTGGCTTCATACAAGAGCCAATCTGCAATTGCGAGTAAATCTTCATCCTCACGATGATGCTTAGAATATGCAACACCAAAGCTCATAGTTACATTGCTCATACAGCTATTAAATGTTAATGCATTCATCTTTCCATAGATATCTGTAAAAAACGCATTCATATCATGATCACTAAGATTTGGTAGAATAATAGCAAACTCCTCTCCACCATAGCGGAAGGCCTCTCCACCAGCTTGATTCGAACACTCTTTAAAAAGTTTTCCAATTTGCGCTAGAACTTCGTCTCCAGCTATATGGCCATAGCGGTCATTGATTCTTTTAAAATGATCAATATCTGACATCAATAATATAAACGGTTCCTTCTCTTTTTTCTGGTTTTTCATTTCTTCCTGAAAACTACGATGATTATATAAACCCGTTAAGTAATCGGTAATCATTAGCTCATAATAAATTTCCTTTTGTTTCAAGTGTTTTCTTTCACGTAAAACTAGCATTGAGCCAAATAAACCAACTATCCAAATAAATGCGACATTAAGAGCAAAAATGGTCAGAATAAGCGGCGATATATCTTGTTCCGTTAACAAAATAATCGTATACCCTATGGTAGCACTAGCTGATGAAATAAATGCTCCTTTTGTGTGCCAATAGATGGTCGCGTGCATGATGATCAAATAAAATATAGGAAATAACGGACTCGTTACTCCACCAGACAAGGCTAGGAGCCAAATCACAGCTATGTAGTCAAAGATAATACCCGCTTTTGTTAATAGATGAAAATATGGATTCTGAGGTTTAAGTTTCAAAAATGCTATTTGAGTACAAATCATATAGGTAATCCCAACTATCAGTAGGATCGGGAATGTGCGATGTTCGAGCTCTAGTAATTCTGAAAAAAATGGCGAATAAAATAATACTACAGATACAACTAAAAAAATCCAACGTAAGTAAGAAAAAATCTTTTCCGTCTCATAATCGTCTAAGTATAATGACAACCTCATATTCAAACCTCTTCTATCGAATGGATTACCCCCATTTTACCATATTCTTGTAGACTGAACATTAAAATTATACAAATGTTCGAAAATTTAACAAAAGTTAGTAGAATTGCGAAGACAAAAAAATCTCCGTAAGAACGGAGATTTATCTATTTCCTTTAATATATGGTGTGCCGAGTGCTTTTGGTCCTTCTGCTCTTCCGATGAATCCTGTTAATGCTAGGATCGTTAAGATGTATGGTGCGATTAACAAGTATACACTCGGGATATTTTCTAATAATGGCAAGCTTGAGCCAATGATACTTAAGCTTTGTGCGAATCCGAAGAATAACGCTGCGCCCATTGCTCCAAGCGGATGCCATTTACCAAATATTAATGCCGCAAGTGCCATAAACCCTTGTCCGGAGATCGTCGCGTGACTGAAGTCAGATGAAATGGACTGAGCATATACTCCCCCACCAATACCTCCAAGTGCTCCTGAGATGATAACTCCAATATATCTCATTTTTGTCACGTTAATCCCCATCGTATCTGCTGCCATTGGATGCTCACCTACAGCGCGAAGGCGAAGACCGAACGGTGTTTTAAACATGACAAACCATGCGATAAACGCAACAATGATTGCCACAAAAGAGGTGTAGTAGGTATTGGAAAAGAATAGTTTTCCTAAAACAGGGATATCACTTAAGACAGGAATATCTATTTTACTAAAGCCCTTTTGAATGATGTCGGTTTGACCTTTTCCGTAGAAAAGCTTAACAAGAAAAAGTGCTGCACCAACTGCCAATAGGTTGATTGCCACCCCAGAAACGGTCTGGTCAGCTCGGAATGTAATCGACGCAACAGCATGTAAAACCGATAACAAGCCACCAACAACCATTGCCGCTAATAACGCAATCCAAGGAGTTAAGTTACCGAGTGTCTGGTCAAAGGCAAGATTAAATACGATAGCGGTAAATGCACCGATTACCATTAAACCTTCAAGTCCAATGTTAACAATACCTGAACGCTCTGAAAAGTTACCGCCTAACGCAGTGAAAATAAGTGGTGCTGCCCAAAGTAAAGTAGAAGGTATTACGATATATAAAATATCCATGAATCCCACTTACTTCACCCCCTTTTTACTAATACGATCAATAAACAGACGAATCATATAACTTGCTGCAACAAAGAAGACAATTAAAGCAATAATTATATCAACAAGCTCATTTGGAACTCCCGCCTCAAGTGGCATATTTAAAGCCCCAACTTTTAATGCTCCGAAAAGTAATGCTGCTAAAATGACACCTATAGGTCCGTTTCCACCCAAAAGAGCAACGGCAATTCCATCAAATCCAACTCCAGTGAAACCACCTTTAATGGATGCATAACCAAATGTTCCTAGTCCTTCCATAGCACCCGCTAGACCCGCAAAAGCGCCTGAGATAACCATAGAAAGAATAATATTTTTATCAACATTCATACCAGCGTAGTGAGAAGCATGCTGGTTGAATCCAACTGAACGTAATTCGTATCCACGAGTTGTCTTTTCAAGTAGGAACCACATAATAAATACACCAATTAATGCAATTACAATTCCCCAATGCAAACGTGAATAGTCGGTTAATCCTTCTAGGAAAGATGATCGTAAAGTTGCTGTGTCCTTAATCATTTCCGTACGATCGCTTTTTTCAGATAGAACCGTACGGATAATATAGTTTGTCACATGAAGTGCCGTATAATTTAACATGATCGTTACGATTACTTCGTGTACACGGAATTTTGCTTTTAAAAGGCCCGGAATAAATGCCCATAGTGCACCTGCAACTCCTGCTGCAATAACTGCAACGAGTGTATGAATAACAGCAGGAAGATCAAACGCTACCCCAACCCAAACAGCTGCCAACCAGCCTACAATTAACTGTCCTTCAACTCCAATATTGAAAAGACCTGTACGGAAGGCAAATGCGACCGATAACCCGGCTAAAATAAGAGGAGTGACCTGTCGAATTACTTCTCCAGTATAATAAATCTCACCAAACGCACCGTTCCAAAGGGCTGTAAAGGCAGCTACTGCATCGTAGCCTGTCACAATCATAATAATGGTTCCTACTAACATCCCTAATATTACAGCCATGATAGGAACAATAATATTTTTCACACGATTAGACATTTGTTTGTTCACCTACTTCCTTCTGTTTGGAACCAGCCATTAATAATCCAAGTTCCTGTTCCGTTGTTTCCTTTGGATTTACAATAGCAACGATTTCCCCTTCGTAAATAACCGCGATTCGGTCACTAACATTAAGAATTTCATCTAGTTCAAAGGAAAGCAATAATACGGCTTTTCCATTGTCTCTTTGTTCAATTAGTCGCTTATGGATAAACTCAATGGCCCCAACGTCAAGCCCACGTGTTGGCTGAGCTGCGATAAGCAAGTCCGGATTCCGGTCCACTTCACGACCGATGATCGCCTTTTGTTGGTTCCCCCCAGATAAAGCTCGTGCAAGAGTGAATTCACTTGGTGTACGAACATCAAACTCTTGAATAAGTGATTTTGCTTTTTGATAGATTTGTTTAAAATTTAAAACACCAGCTTTTGAAAATGGTGATTTATAGTATGTTTGCAGCACCATGTTTTCCCCAATAGGAAAATCTAAAACAAGTCCATGCTTATGACGGTCCTGCGGAATATGCCCTGTACCAGCCTCCGTAATTTTACGAGGTGAAAGATTTCGAATCTCTTTCCCATTCAACTGGATTGAACCACTTTCTGATTTACGCAATCCAGAAATCGCTTCAATTAACTCCGTTTGACCATTCCCATCAACACCTGCGATACCAAGGATTTCTCCTGCCTTAACATCAAGGTTCAGGTTATTTACAGCTGTTAATCCCCTGGAATCTTTCACTACCAAACCATTTATCTCTAGAACACTTTGAGCAGGCTTTGCATCTGCCTTCTCTGTTTTAAAGGTAACTTCACGTCCAACCATCAAGCTTGCAAGTTCATTTGGATTTGTTTCACTCACATTTACTGTACCAATCCCAACACCCTTACGGATAACGGTACAACGGTCACATACTTCCATGATTTCTTTAAGCTTATGAGTAATTAGAATGATTGACTTGCCCTCTTTAATAAGCGTTTTCATAATTTGTATAAGTTCTTTGATTTCCTGTGGAGTCAAAACAGCTGTTGGCTCATCAAAAATCAAGATTTCGGCGCCTCTATAGAGCGTTTTCAATATTTCTACTCTTTGTTGCATTCCAACAGAAATGTCAGCGATTTTTGCTTGGGGATCAACTGCTAGCCCATAACGCTCGGAAATTTCTCTTACTTCTTGCTCAGCCTTTTTTAAATCGATTTTTAAACCTGATTTTGTTTCCTTACCAAGGATAATGTTTTCTGTTACCGTAAACTTGTCTACTAACATAAAATGCTGATGAACCATTCCAATTCCTAAATCATTAGCAATATTGGGATTCGTAATTTTCACCGCTTTGCCTCGAACACGAATCTCCCCTTGTTCTGGCTGATATAAACCAAACAGCACATTCATTAATGTTGATTTTCCTGCACCGTTTTCACCAAGCAATGCATGAATTTCCCCTTGCTTTAGTTGCAAAGTAATATTATCGTTGGCGACGATTCCTGGGAATTCTTTACGGATACCTAGCATTTCAATAACATATTCCATTTCTCTTCTCACTCCTTGCTCAAAGTTTAAGCAAATTATTCGTAAAAGTAAGAGGTCAGACCTTTAGCATTTTTTAAAAAACTTGGTATCCCAAGCATGTAGTATGACCTATTATTTTTTGGGTAAATTCCCCTAATAATAAAAATGCAAATGAAACGTAGAAGCATTTTCTACCCTTCAGTTCCATTTCTACTTTTTTCCTTAAAAAAGGAATAAGAGGTAGGAAAGATCCTCTTATTCCTTTGTCCAAACATTATTTTACAGAGAAAGATTTTAACTCTTCTAAAGTAGATGGGATCACTAGATCACCGTTCTTAATTTTCTCAGAGAAATCAGCAATTGCTGTTTCAATGTCAGCTTTAGCTGCTACTTCTTCATTAATTGGAGCTAGACCCACACCATCTTCAGCTAAACCGTAAGTGATTGTTTCTCCACCAGGGAAGTCTCCACCTTTAGCTTTTAAAGAAAGATCTTTAACTGCGTTGTCAACACGCTTAAGTGCAGAAGTAATGATTACGTTATGCTCTTTGCCATCGATTTCTACTACACCCTCAGCTGTTTGGTCAGAGTCTACACCGATTGCCCAAACTTGTCTTTCAGGCTCTTTCTTCTTAAGGTCACGAGCTTCTTTGAATAGACCATTACCAGTTCCACCAGCAGCATGGAAGATTACGTCAATACCTTTAGAATACATACTAGAAGCAATTGTTTGACCAACTTCCGCTTTGTCGAATGCACCAGCATATTGTACGTCAACAGTAATATCAGGGTTTACAGCTGCAACACCAGCTTTAAATCCAGTTTCAAAACGCTCGATAACAGGAATTTCCATTCCGCCAAGGAAACCGATTTTATTAGAAGTAGTAGCTTTTGCAGCAGCTACACCAGCTAAGAAACCTGATTCTTGTTCTTTAAACATAATGCTTACTACATTTGGCTCTTCAACAAGAGCATCAACAATTGCAAAGTTGCTTTCTTTTTGTTGTGCAGCGATTTCTTTAATTGCACCTTCCATAAGGAAACCAATACCGAATACTAGATCAAAATCTTGACGAGCAAGAGTGTTTAAGTTTGTAGAATAATCAGCGTCTGATTGTGATTGCAGGTAGTCAAAACCATCTTTACCTTTTTCAAGGCCCACTTCTTCACCATATGCTTGAAGACCTTCCCATGCAGATTGGTTGAATGACTTGTCATCCACTCCACCTACGTCAGTAACCATTGCTACTGTGAATGCGTCTTCTGTTGTTTCTGTGTTGCCACCTTCAGCTGCATTGTTTTCTTCTTCTGCTTTTCCACATGCACCTAAAATTGTTCCAGCAGCAAGAACCAATGATAGAGCTAAACCGAATTTACGCTTTTTCATGGTTTGAAACCCCCTATGAATTTTTGTTGGATTTAGCAAGAATGCTTAGCAATCCGATGAAACATTAGTTTCATTCTCTTTAAAGAACATTATATTCTTTTTCTAAGTACATGAAAACTAAATTTATCGGCTCTAAAGTAGTTTACCGAAAAAAGGATTGGTTCATCCATTTCGTCAAAATGCATTTGCTTTAATACAAGCAAAGCAGTTTCCGGATCACATTCTAAGATGGGAGAAACTTTTTCATGATAACCGATCGGTTCGATTTGAGCCACTGCGTATGTAATATTTCGATTTGCTTCCTCTTCAAGTATGTTGAAGATGGATTCCTCTCCATGTGAAAAGGTCTCAGGCAGAATTTTGTTGGGAACTTTGTCGATACAATATACAACTGGTTCTCCATTGGCTGTTCGAACTCTCTCCATTACCACAATTTCGTCATCTACAGAACATGAGAAACGACGGATGTCCTCTTCGGTAGCTCCTTGAGTAGATGAGCTCAAGAAAATGGTACCTGGTTTCATACCTGCTTGAATAATCATGTTTGTTACACTATTTAGTTGTTCAATTCCCGACGTAAATAAAGGCTTAGCATGGACAAACGTCCCTACTCCATGACGGCGAATGATGACGTTTTCCTCTTCAAGAATTCGCAGAGCTTCTCGAAGCGTCGCCCTGCTCACACCGAGCTGCTTAGCAAGGTCAAATTCAGACGGGAGCTTTTCTTTCTCTTTGTATATCCCCGACTCAATATCCTTTTTTAGCCGATCGATGACCTGTAAATACAAATGTCGGTTATCTGACTTAATAGACATGCAAGCATCCTCCAACCATTTCTAAAGACATCAGACCTCTGATGTTCAATCATTCCTACTAATCGAAAATACTATAACACTTTTTTAGGTATAAATAAATAGAGTTTAGAAATTTTGTCGAAAAAACGTGTTAACTTATTTCACACGTTGCCCTTACAGTACTCTACGATAAATTATGCCACACTAAACATAGTGAAAACGTTTCCAATATGTTCTAATTAGAAAGGCGATATGAATCGCCCTTCCTAGTCTATTTTTCCTACTGAGGAATCTTCAGTAGGCTTCGTCATTAACACTGTACGCGGTTTACTTCCTTCGTATGGTCCAACAACTCCTCTTAGCTCCATTTCATCAATAAGACGTGCTGCACGAGAATAACCTATACGAAATCTACGCTGTAGCATAGAGACGGATGCGGTTTGCATTTCAAGAATGAGATCAACAGCGTCATCATATAAATCATCATCCACTTCAGAGGTAGGCTCAGGAATATCATCTGGAATCATTTCCTGTTGATACTGCGCCTTTTGTTGACCAATAACAAAATCGACTATCTCTTCTACTTCTTCATCTGATAAAAATGCTCCCTGTACGCGAATAGGTTTTGACGCACCTACTGGCATAAATAGCATATCCCCACGACCAAGCAATTTTTCAGCTCCTCCGGAATCCAAAATTGTCCGTGAGTCGATCTGAGAGGATACAGCAAAAGCAATTCTTGACGGAATATTTGCTTTAATAACACCTGTAATAACATCAACCGATGGGCGTTGAGTAGCAATAATTAAGTGAATACCAGCCGCACGAGCCATTTGAGCTAATCTTGTAATAGCATCTTCCACATCTGAAGAAGCCACCATCATTAAATCAGCAAGCTCGTCCACAATAACAACAATATACGGAAGAAGTGGTTGCTTCGAATCTTCCTCCATATTGATTCGGCGAATATAATCATTATATCCTTCAATATTACGTGTACCTGTATGGGAAAAGAGCTCATATCGTCTTTCCATCTCACTAACTACCTTTTTTAATGCCTGTGATGCCTTCTTTGGATCTGTCACAACAGGTGCTAATAGATGTGGGACTCCATTATAAACATTCAGCTCAACCATCTTCGGGTCGATCATCATTAATTTCACTTCATGAGGCTTGGCTCTCATTAAGATACTCGTAATAATTCCATTAATACATACACTCTTACCGCTTCCAGTTGCACCAGCAACAAGTAAGTGAGGCATTTTATTTAATTCCGCTAAAACTGCTTCGCCCGTAATATCACGACCAAGTCCAATCATAAGCTTTGATTCTGGTCGATCATTCTTCTTTGACTCCAATACTTCACGCAGAGATACCATAGCAACCTCTGAATTAGGCACCTCAATTCCAATCGCCGATTTGCCTGGGATCGGTGCTTCCATTCGGATATCCTTAGCCGCTAATGCAAGTGCTAAATCATCACTTAAATTAACAATTTTACTTACTTTCACACCTACATCTGGATGAACTTCATACTTTGTAACCGCTGGACCTAGATGAACTTGTGTTACTTTTGCTTTTACTCCAAAACTTAAGAACGTTCGTTCAAGCTTTGCTGCATTTGCATGTATTAGCTCATATTCACCACTTTGATCCGTATGACGAGGTGCTTTTAACAAATGAATCGGCGGCAGCTCATAATCTTTATTTTCGACTTCCGTAAAGGTAATTGGCGGTACACTATCCTCTTCTGTTTGTGACTGCACCTTCCCTTTTTTTGCCGATTGTTCCACGGGTGGTTCAGTATAGGCTCTCTCTGTGAAGCTAGAAATAATAGGTTCAATAACTCTTTCTTCTTCTGGCGGTGTCATTGCACTAGAAATAGGAATGACTCTCTCTTCTTGTTCCTTTTTTTCTATTTCTTTTCGTTTTTCTTCCTTCTTTTTCTTGGTCTTCTCGGTTCGTTCTTTCCTCCAAGTTTTCATATCATCCCCAAAAGCATGAAGCTGATTCTTTAGAAACTGACCAAAGGCAATGATGGCTTTTCCTAGAGGCTCACCTAATGTTCTACCTGTGAGCAAAATGAATCCAATAATAAAGAATAGAGCAGCAATAATTTTTGTTCCTGCCTCAGCAAACAAATAATAGGACATGGCAAATAAAAGTGCACCAATCATTCCCCCGCCTAAATCGGTTGTACTTGTTTCACCTCTAACTTCCATCCAATAAAGCTCGAAAGTATTTTTTATTACACTTGGGCTTTCTGTTCTTCCATCATTTGCAAGAAGTTCAAACAATGTAACATGGCTCAGAAGTAATAGGGCAGAAACAATAAAATACATTCCTATCAATTTACTTTGGAAAAAGGATGGAATTTCACGTTTCCACATAAAATACGCACCGATGACAGCCAAACTAATTAAATTCACCATATACCATTCGCCTGAAAAGAAGCGAAAGAACATAACAACAGCATGTCCAACCGCACCAAGTCTGGCAATGGAAATAGTCGCTAATGCAATTAGAATAAGTCCAATGAGTTCGAATTTAACCGTTCGCTTAAAACCATCCTTACTTCTTGTTTGTCGTCTTTTTTTCTTTGCCATTTTATCACCTTACTGTTGAATTGTTACTACTATCTTAGTCGTTTGTTTTATGTACTAAACCCTTTGATAAAGACAAGAAAAGCAGCCTCAGTTGGCTGCCTACCTGATACAACTATATTATAGCATAACTTATCCATCCTGAAAGACACCCTTTACAAGAAAGATATTTTTGCTCCTGGTGTACATCTTTCATCTAAAAAATGAGCCGGGTCGCTACTCATCACACGAACCACTCGATAAACACCTTCTGCGTCAGACTCAACTAATAAAGGAATCCCATCAAGATCATACATTTTCTGTTGAGTAACTTCCATATTTTCATTCGGATAAATCATTTCTGGTGGGGTGAGTGTATAAAGGATCATTGAACCATCCCCTCTGTTCCCTCACTGTTAATCGCAATCAGTTCATTTAACTTCTTCATTGCTTGGCCAATCCCGCCAACTTCATCGATTAAGCCGTATTTTACAGCATCCGTACCCACTACATTTGTACCGATATCTCTTGTGAGGTTTCCTTTTTCAAACATTAATTCTTTAAACTTCTCTTCTGTGATCTTAGAGTGCTTTGTTACAAAAGTAACCACTCGATCCTGCATCTTATCTAAATACTCAAAGGTTTGAGGCACACCGATAAATAAACCGGTCAAACGGATCGGATGAATCGTCATCGTTGCAGTCTCTGCAATATACGAGTAATCACAAGATACCGCGATTGGTACTCCAATGGAGTGGCCACCACCCAACACAATGGACACAGTTGGCTTAGATAGAGAGGCAAGCATCTCAGAGATTGCCAGCCCTGCTTCCACATCTCCACCTACCGTATTTAGGACCACAAGCAGCCCCTCAATCTTCGGGTTTTGCTCAATTGCTACGAGTTGTGGAATGAGATGTTCGTATTTCGTCGTTTTGTTTTGCGGAGGAAGGGTCATATGACCTTCAATCTGACCGACAATTGTTAAGCAGTGTATTTTTGAATCCTGTGCTAACTGTGGGACATTCGTTTGTCCTAGCTGTTGGATTTTTTCGATTAAGCTTGATGGTTTTTCTTCCTTTGGGGTTTCTTGTCCGTTCCCCCCTCCATCATCCGGTTTATTATATTTAATTGGTTCCATACCAAATCTCCCTTCAGACATGATATCGTTAGTATGAAACCCATGATGGTTTTTCATGCGAGAAATGGAAATTTGAAAAAAGCTCACGAAAAAGAAAAACTTTTTCATGAGCTTTTTAATCTTATATTTCCATAATAATTGGGAGAATCATTGGTCGACGTTTTGTTTTGTCGTATAAAAATTGATTTAATTCATCTCTCATGCTTTGCTTCATCGTTCCCCAATCAAATGATTCTCTGGTTGTGTTTCTTTCTACAATACTTCTAACCAACTGTGTGGATTCTTCCATGAGCTTTTCTGACTCTCTCACATAAACAAAGCCACGTGAAATTATCTCTGGCCCAGCAGTGATTTTCTTTTCTGCTCTGCTTAGTGTGACAACAACGATTAAAATTCCATCCTGAGATAATAAACGGCGATCCCTTAGGACGATGTTACCGACATCTCCCACACCACTGCCATCGATAAGCACATTGCCAGCAGGTACTTTTCCAGCGGGTTTAAAACGCTCATTTTTAATTTCTAATACCTCTCCTCTTTCGGGAATGAAAATGCGATCCGTTGTAATCCCACATTGAGCAGCCACTTTGCTATGAGCCTTTAGCATTCGATATTCCCCATGAACAGGAATAAACAGCTTAGGGTTCATTAAGTTGATCATAAACTTCAGCTCTTCTTGGCTACCGTGGCTAGAGGTATTCACGATTCTCTTTCCGGAGATCACATGTGCTCCTGCGCGGTACAGCATATCAATGGTTTTATAAATAAACACTTCACTCCCTCTGAGAGGAGAGGCAGCAATGAGAACCGTGTCGCCTTTTTTGATATTTACTTGCCGGTGAATTTGTTTTGCCATTTTTTGAAGGGCTTCAATCGGTTCACCTTGTGTTCCAGTTGTTAACACTACAATCTCATCATCAGGATAATTATCAATTTCTTCAATTGGAATGATTAGCTCATCGTGAACTTGCAAGTAATGTAAATCCAAGGCAATGTGAAAGATCTTCTCTAGGCTTTTTCCTACTACAGCAATCTTTCTTCTGCTTTCATATGCTGCATCAAACACATGCTGAATTCGATTAATGTCAGATGCAAATGTTGCTGCGATAATTCTTCCTTTTGCATTATAAAAAGCATCAGACATTTCCCTTACAACGATTGATTCAGAAGGTGTATAGCCAGGCTTTTCTGCTTCCGTGCTATCAGATAGTAAGCAAAGAACCCCTTCTTCCCCAATTTGGGCCATTTTCCCAATTTCAGGTTTATAAAGTTCAGTCGCTGCCTGGTCAAATTTAAAATCGCCTGTATATACAATTGCCCCTTCAGATGTATGAACACTGATACCAACAGAGTCAGGGATGCTATGATTTGTTTTGAAGAAAGACACTTCACACGTATCGAAATTCACAACAGAATCTGAAGTAATGATCCGGAAATCCGTTTTTCCTTTGTATTCCTGCTCGTCCAACTTTGCTTTTGCAAGTGCAAGCGTCAGCTTCGTTCCATATACAGGAACATGTAACTCTCTTAATGTATAAGATAATGCCCCAATATGATCCTCATGTCCATGCGTTAGAAAAATAGCTTTCACTCGAACTTTGTTTTGAATTAAATATGTAATATCTGGAATAACAATATCAATTCCTAGCATTTCATTTTCAGGAAACATTAACCCTGCGTCTAAAACAAATAAATCACCGTCCACGTCAATAACATACATGTTTTTCCCGAATTCCCCGACTCCCCCCAGAGCCACAAGCTTAATACTTTCATTCTTTCTCTTATTCAAAGTAGAATCCTCCTATGCTGTCAATTCATCCGACCCAAGATCAGTTATGATTATTATACTTGAATGATGAAATCCTTTACAACCAAAATTAAACTTGTTTGATTAGGAAGTGGATAAATCTGTATTTACATCCTTGACTTTGGCAAATACGGTCAAATTCCCACATAATAAAAGGCCAACCCAAAACGAGGTTGACCTAATGGTTTACATTTTAGCGAAATAACGCGATAATCTGTGCTCTTTCTTGCTCATTCAATGGTACTAGAGGAAGTCTTACGGACCCCACATCAAGACCTTTAATTTGAAGAGCTGTTTTTACAGGAGCTGGGCTTGGTGCTTTAAACAATCCTTCCATTAATGGCAGGAGCTGTTGATGCTTCTTTGCAGCCTCTTGGATATCGCCATTTACAAAGGCTGACACCATTTCTTGCATCTCATTCCCGATCACATGTGATGCTACTGACACAATCCCTACCCCACCAATAGAAAGAATTGGAATCGTTAGCCCATCATCACCACTGTATAACAAGAAGTCATCATCTGTACCTGCAATAATTGCCGTCATGGCATTTAAATTACCACTAGCCTCTTTAACCGCTACAATATTATCAATTTTAGATAAGCGAATGATTGTTTCTGGTAAGATATTGACAACTGATCTACCTGGGATATTATACACCATAACAGGAAGAGTTGTTGCCTCAGCTGCTGCCTTAAAGTGCTGATACAATCCTTCTTGATTTGGTTTATTGTAATAAGGAGCAACGATCATCACAGCGTCTACGCCAATTTCCTCTGCTTTTTTTGTTAGCTCAATGGTTGCATATGTGTTATTGCTTCCTGTCCCTGCAATAACAGGAACACGCTTATCTACAACCTTCACCACATGTTGAAATAAAGCGATTTTTTCTTCCTTCGATAACGTTGGAGACTCACCAGTTGTTCCAGCAATAACTAGTGAATCCGAACCGTTTTCAATCAAGTGATTGATTAATAATGTTGTTTTTGCAAAATCAATATGCCCTTTGCTATCAAAAGGCGTAACCATCGCCGTAGAGACTCGACCAAATAAAACCATATTGCCACTCCTTTAAATCTAATCCACTTAGAAAAAAATCTTTAGTTCTCTTCATCAAGGTTAAAGGCATCATGCAACGAATTAACGGCTGTTACAAGATCATCTTCCTTAACAAGAACCCATATCGTTGTATGACTATCAGCCGATTGAAGTATGCGAATTCCATTTTCAGAAAGAGCTGATACAATTTTTGAAGTAACTCCCGGAACACCGGCTATTCCTGCACCCACAACAGATACCTTTGCACAATTTTTCTCAAACTCAGGCTCATGACCTAAATCACGTAGAACGGTAAGTGCCTTATCCGTCATTTCACTGGATACGGTGTATACCACGCCATTAGGTGAAATGTTAATAAAATCAACACTAATCTTCTCATTGGCCATTGATTTAAACACTTCAGCTTGAAGGTTATATTGACCTTTTTTAGCAAGCACTTTAATTTGAGTGACAGGTGATAGATGTGCAATACCCGTTACAGTCCGTTCCTTTATATCACTTCCGCGATGATCATTCGAAGTAGAGGTAACAAGCGTTCCCTCTCCATCCGAATAGGTAGAACGAATTCGAATCGGCACCTTCGCTTGCATAGCAATTTCAACCGCTCTTGGGTGAATGACTTTCGCACCCTGATACGCCATATTACATACTTCTGTATACGTAACAACCGAAAGTGGTCTAGCATTTTCAGCAATTCTAGGGTCTGCTGTCATAATTCCTTCGACATCTGTAAATATGTCGATAACCTCTGCTTTTAAAGCTGCTCCGAGTGCTGCAGCTGACGTGTCACTTCCTCCACGTCCTATCGTAGTAATGTCACCATTTTGAGCGGCACCTTGAAAGCCTGCAACAACCACTACATCGTATTGTTCCAGTTCTTCAATTACACGCTCACAATTCATTTTAATAATCTTCGCATTTGTATGGTCATCAGTAGTTAGAAAACCTGCTTGCGCACCAGTTAACGAAGTTGCGTTAACCCCTGCCTCAAGCAGTAAGTTAGAGAAAACCACACTCGAAATGGCTTCCCCACATGACAGTAGTAAGTCTTGTTCACGTTTAGAAATTAGACTTTGTGCACCGCCGATAAGGGAAAGCAGAGTGTCTGTTGCATATGGATCACCTTTTCTACCCATAGCGGATACAACGACCACCACTTTATACCCTTCAGCTAATGCATTTTTAATATGTCCAATTGCAAGATTTCGACTTTTTTCATCTTTTACTGAAGTGCCACCGAATTTTTGAACAATCATTCTCATTGTTACACCTCTAGGTTTACAGCTTTAAAATTCTATTTTACAATACCTAACTTCACTAAACTTTCTGCGATTTGGACAGAGTTCCATGCAGCTCCTTTAAGGAGATTATCTGAAACAACCCACATATGGAAGCCTTTTTCATTGTCCAAATCCTTACGAATACGGCCGACAAATACATCATTTTTACCAACACAATTTGCAGGCATTGGATATAGTTGGTTTTCCGTGTCATCTTGAAGCACGACTCCTGGTGCATTCTCTAGTAAGTTCTTAACATCCTGTGCAGTTACACCAGCTTGATCTACTTCAACAAATAATGACTCAGAGTGTCCTGTCGCAACTGGGAGACGAACGCAAGTAGCTGCCACTTGGATTTCTGGTAAGTGCATAATTTTCTTTGTTTCATTGATCATTTTCATTTCTTCATACGTAAATCCGTTTTCTTGGAACTTATCAATTTGTGGAATGGCATTAAAAGCAATTTGATAATGCTTTTTATCAGATTTTACTGGCAAGATTTTTGGTTCGTAACTTTCATTAGCTACGATTGCTTTTGTTTGCTCGTACAACTCTTCCACCGCTGCCGCACCAGATCCAGAAACCGCTTGATACGTTGAAACGATAATTTTATTTAAGCCATATTGCTTACGAATTGGTTCTAATGCTACGACCATTTGGATCGTAGAGCAATTCGGATTAGCAATAATTCCTTTATGTTCATGTAAGTCCATTTCATTTACTTCAGGTACGACAAGTGGAACATTTTCATCCATGCGGAATGCGCTTGTGTTATCCACAACAATAGCACCATGCTTAACCGCTTCTGGTGCTAGTTCAAGTGATACGCTTCCACCTGCACTAAATAACGCAATATCGACCCCTTCAAAGCTCTCTGGCTTTGCTACTTGAACCGTATGTTCTACGCCTTTAAAAAGGACTTTACTACCTGCTGAACGTGGTGATGATAATAACGTTAATTTTGAGATTGGGAATTCTCTATTTTCAAGAGTTTGAATCATTTGTTGACCTACTGCTCCTGTTGCTCCCACAACAGCTACATGAAATCCTTTTTCTGATAATGCCATTTCGTTATTCCCCTTCCAATATCTCTAATGTTCGATATGAATTCTAGTAAAACATTTATCGCATTATTAAAAACATCAACATGTAATAAATGTCCTTTGTACCGCCATTCTGTTCCATGGCTATATAATAACATTTATTTTAACATATTCATGCATTAATGAAGTACATTTTTTATTTAAGCCGTGCAAAGGAATCTATTTTTCCTCGTAACACGGCTTTTAGTCTATTGCTAGAGTTGGATGAGGGCATATTACCTCTATTGTCTACTGTGCATCTTTATACCTTTCGACGAGTACTGGTTGAATTTGTCGGCCAGAAAGAGCGGCTTCCACTGTATCGGATAGCATGGTCATACGTGCGACTAATGAATTTGGTTTTTTAACTGGATCATCTTGACCGTACGGAATAAAAAATATATTTTTTGTCGCCATCAATCTCATCAAATTGACTCCATTTAAGCCAAGAGCATCATTTGTGGAAATCCCTAATACTACGGGTTTTCCATTTCGTAACGTCGCTTTGGCAGCCATTAAAACAGGAGAATCAGTCATCGCATTAGCAAATTTACTCATTGAATTTCCAGTTAGTGGAGCGATAATCATGCAGTCTAATGGAATCTTTGGTCCTAGCGGCTCGGCACCAACAATCGAATCAATCACTTTATTTCCAGTTAACTTTTCAATTCTTTCAATCCAATCCTCACCTTTTCCAAAGCGAGTAGTTGTATTTTTCACGGTGTTTGTTACCACTGGTAATACTTCTGCACCAGCATTGATAAGATTCTCGATTTCTGGATATACAGCATCATACGTACAGTGAGAACCCGTCAAACCGAAGCCGATTTTTTTCCCTTGTAAGCTCATGTTACTTCCCCTTTCTTGAATGCATATCATCTAACAGCAGTTGAGAAAGAACGTTTGCTAAAATTTGACCTGCCGTTTTTGGAGCAACGATGCCTGGAAGTCCTGGGGCCAAAAGAGCTTTTATTCCCCTTTTTTCAGCATATCGAAAGTCGGTTCCACCAGGCTTTGATGCTAAATCAATGATCAGTGTATGAGTAGGCATTCTTGAGATAACGGAAGCCGTGACGACTAAATCAGGAATCGTATTGATACAAATATCAACATCCTTCACCTGTTGCGATAGTTCGTCAAGGTGAAATGGTGTTAAAGCCATTTCAGTAATTCGAGCAATATGCTCTCCTTTTCTCGCTCCCACTTTCACTTTTGCCCCTAAAGCAGAGAATGTGCGTGCCACACTCATTCCTACTCTCCCTAAGCCAAGCACCATAATCGTTGATCCATGTATAGTAAAGTCGGTGTGCTGAATTGCCATCATAATCGTGCCTTCTACTGTCGGTATGGAATTATAAATAGCAACATCGTCCCGTTCGAACAATTTCACGAGTCTTCGTTTGGAGTCACCCGTAATTTTATTCAAGTATGCATTGGAAATTCCGGAATAAATCGTACAATGTTCTGGTGTTTGCTCTAAGTGTTCTGCAGTTAAAACTACTTTTTCATTCGAGAAGATCGTTTCTACTTGACCTTCCATATTCGTTCCAGCTACCGGCAAAATGATCGCATCTATATCTGAAAATACTACTTCATCCAATTTCTCCTTTACTGCACCAGTAAAGGCATGGTCGAGTTGCTCAAAGCCAATCAAAGAGAGCTTCGCATCGAGCTCTGTTAGCTTTCGGACGATTTCGAGCTGTCTTGCGTCTCCGCCTATGACTGCTATTTGCATCCCTGTTAGCATGAAACACTCACCTTCTTTTTAAATGATCCAAATCCAATTCTTACTGCATTACTCCAACATACTATGTATTTACCCCAGAATCGGTGAGTTTTCCTAGGAAAAAAGCCTAAATAAAAAAGAACTGATGCATACGCACAGTTCTTTACTCCTCTTGAATATCAATGATAATCATATCCGTCCCAATTGTTTTTATATGCTTCCATGGAACTCTTACCTCTCCACCTTGCCTTTTAAAACCAAACCATTTGACCGAGGGAATCAAAAGAGCCTGTATTTGGCCATTGCTTTCGTTTATCTCTAAATCCGTCTGACCAAGTATGCCAAGCCTTTCTGCTTTTTTGACATCTACAATTTCCTTCCCGCTCAATTCACTTAGTCTCAATTTCATCTCTCCCCCTTTTGTCCTCTCTATATCCTAGTATAGGGAAGATAAATATATACGTAGGAATAAAAAGAAATAACAAAAAAGCCTGAGCAGAAAATCTCAGGCTTTAAAAACTATATATTTTTTGGAAGAACTCCGTCTGGACTAATCAAGGACACAGAATACTTGTCATTGAAGATTTTATTAGCCATAGCATCTACACCATCTTTTGAAACGGCATCAATTTGCTCAACAATTTCATCAAGCGTACGATGTCTTCCTAATAGAAGCTCGTTCTTCCCGTTACGGCTCATCCTGCTATTCGTGCTTTCAAGACTAAGCATTAAGCTACCCTTTAGCTGCTCCTTACTATTTCGAAGCTCCTTATCTGTAATACCTTCAGCCTTTAGCTTTGACAAGGTTTCTTGAATCGTATCAAATAGTACGTCCAACTGCTTTGCACCTGTACCACCGTAAATCGTAATTACTCCAGAATCTTGGAACGAGGAATGATAAGAATACACAGAATATGCAAGACCACGCTGTTCACGAACCTCTTGGAACAACCTACTACTCATACTTCCACCTAATATATTATTTAAAGTGATCAGGTTATAAATTTCCTCATCCCCAACCTGTAACCCTTCAAATCCTATACATAAATGGGCTTGCTCCGTTTCTTTCTTTCTTGAAAGTCGGTTTGTATGAAACTCAGGCTTATCAAATTGATTGTTCGATTTCCCTGCCTCGTATGACCCGAACAACTTCTCCACTTCTTGAATAAAGGCTTCAGAAATATTTCCTGCAACCGAAATAACCACATTTTCCGGGGTGTATGTATCATGCATATATTGCTTTAGCGTGTCTCCTGTAAAGGTTGCTAAGGTATCCTCTGTTCCCAAGATCGGAAACCCGAGAGAATGGTTTTCATAAATCGCTTTACTTAAAAGATCATGAACGATGTCATCTGGTGTGTCATCATACATTTTAATTTCTTCATATACCACATTCTTTTCTTTATCTAATTCTTCAGCAACAAATGTCGAGTGGAAAAACATATCAGATAATACATCAAGAGCAAAGCTAGCATGGGTATCGAGAACCTTCGCATAATAGCAAGTATATTCCTTGGATGTAAAGGCGTTCACTTGTCCACCAATGCTATCGAAACTTTCTGCAATTTCCCTAGCACTTCTTGTTTTTGTTCCTTTAAAGAACATATGCTCAAGAAAATGCGAAATTCCGTTATTTTCAGGTGTTTCATTTCGAGAGCCAGTTCCGATCCAAACACCGATTGCGACGGAACGAACTGTAGGGATATTTTCTAAAACAATTCTAACCCCATTTTGGCATGTATATCTCTTTATCACGTGAACTCCTCCTGTTCTACAGCGTACTGCTACGATAATTATACGTTTTCTGGTGTGACAATCAATTATTCTTGCACATTTAATACCGATTTCTTCATGATTCGTTCTTCACTCAATAACTCAGACACTGTATTAATTTCATATTTTTCAAGCTTAATTCGTTTAATAAGCTCATCAAGAGCTTTTGCCGTTGAATCGGTTGGATGCATGAGAATCATAGCACCTTTATGCACTTTACCCATCACACGGTTGATAAGTTGCTCTGGTGATGGCTTTTGCCAGTCAATGGTATCGACACTCCACATGACTGTTCCAAGCTTATACTCTGCTGCAATTTTCACTACTTCCTCACGGTAGCTTCCGCTTGGCGGAGCGAGCCAAACAACTTCCTCTCCCGTTGTAGCTTTTATCACTTCGTTTGTTTTCACAATTTCTTCTCGAATTTTGGCTGAAGAAATTTGCTTCATATCTGGATGAGTGTAAGAATGGTTACCAACTTCATGACCGGCCTCAACAATCATTTTTGCAAGCTCCGGATTTTCTTTTACCCATCTTCCTTCAAGGAAAAAGCTTGCATGAACATTATTCTTTTTTAACGTTTCCAAAATTGATCCAAGGTACTCATTTCCCCATGCGACATTTATAATAAACGAAACCATCGGCTTATCAGGGTGGCCTTTATAAATGGCGGTCGGGGGCAAATCCTTTAAATGAACTGCTGGTGTTGTCTGTATGTATACGAGTTTGCTTTCATCGAATTTCCCGTCCTTTTTCATCTTAGCATAACTAGCAGAAATGTCGACTTTTAAACCATTATATCCAGGGATGGCCTTCCAAACAGGGTCAACCTTTGCATCTTGAGCTGGTTTTTCGTATTCTTTTGCTATTTCTTCAATCTCCATATACAGGGCATTTTTTTGACCTGAAGCAGGAATATTTATCACCTTTAATCCATTTACGTATCGATCCGTAAGCGGATTGTTAACTAACATAATAGAGAGCATACCAATTATAGAAATAGTAATTAGTTTCTTCATTCTTTTCCTCCTCCTTCACTTGTACATTATGTAGAGAAAGGACAAGGTAGAACAAGCAAAGGACAATTCTTTCTATGCACTAAAAACTAACTAATTGTAAGCGGTGCCATTATGTTGTATGGAAAAAGCCAGGGAAAGACCTGGCTTTTCGTTGTAATTCTTTATTTTTGGGCTTGTTCTTTTTGTTCACGTTGTTCTTTAAGAACGACTTTACGTGACAAGTTTACTCGGCCTTGCTTATCGATTTCCATAACTTTCACTAAGATTTCATCACCAATAGCTACCACATCTTCTACTTTGCCTACTCTTTCTTCAGCAAGTTCAGAAATGTGAACTAATCCATCTTTTCCGCTAAATAGCTCAACAAATGCTCCGAATTTTTCAATTCGTTTTACTTTCCCTAAATACATTTGTCCAATTTCAACTTCACGAACGATGTCTTCAATGATTTTCTTAGCTTTTTGGTTCATTTCTTCATTAGTAGATGAGATGAAGACTGTACCATCTTGCTCGATATCAATTTTTACGCCAGTTTCTTCAATAATCTTATTGATTTGCTTTCCACTTGGTCCAATAACATCACGAATCTTATCAGGGTTGATATAGATTGTAATAATCTTTGGTGCGTACTTAGAAAGCTGTTCTTTCGGAGTTGAAATCGTCACAAGCATGGAATCAAGAATTTGCATACGGCCTTTCTTTGCTTGCTGCAATGCTTCTTCAAGAATTTGTCTTGATAAGCCTTCGATTTTAATATCCATTTGTAAAGCTGTTACACCTTTTGACGTACCAGCCACTTTAAAGTCCATATCGCCCAGATGATCTTCCATTCCTTGGATATCAGTAAGGATTGTGTAATGCTCACCAGATTTCACAAGACCCATCGCAATACCAGCTACAGGAGCTTTAATTGGAACACCAGCGTCCATCATTGCCAAAGTACTCGCACAAATACTTGCTTGGGATGTAGAACCGTTTGATTCTAATACTTCTGATACGAGACGAATCGTGTATGGGAAATCCTTTTCAGAAGGAATAATTGGTTCTAGTGCACGCTCACCTAACGCACCATGTCCAATTTCACGACGACCAGGTCCACGCATCGGACCAGTTTCTCCAACAGAGAAATTCGGGAAGTTATAGTGGTGCATGAAACGCTTTTCTTCTTCGATTCCTAGTCCGTCTAGGATTTGTACATCTCCTAAAGCTCCAAGTGTACAAATACTCAACGCTTGAGTTTGTCCACGTGTGAACAGACCAGAACCATGTGTACGAGGAAGCAGAGCTACCTCTGATGATAGCGGACGAATCTCCTCTGGCTTACGGCCATCAGGTCTAACCTTTTCTTCTGTAATTAAACGGCGAACTTCGCCTTTAACCATCTTATCTAAAATTTGTTTTACTTGTTTTAAGTCTTCGTCTTCTGCTTTTTCTTCCTCGTATTTTGCAATAACCGTATCCTTTACGGCACGGATAGCATCTTCACGAGCGTGCTTTTCTTGAACTTGAATGGCTTTAATCATATCTGCTTCGCACATTTCACGAATTTCCGCTTCAAGTTCAGCATCTAGTTGATATAAATTAACTTCTGTCTTTTCTTTCCCGATTTCAGCAGCAATTTCTTCTTGGAATGCGATTAATCTCTTGATTTCTTCATGTCCAAACATAATTGCTTCAAGCATCGTTTCTTCTGGTACTTCTTCTGCACCAGCTTCAACCATGTTAATTGCATCTTTTGTTCCAGCAACAACTAAGTGCATATCGCTCTTTTCTGTTTCTGCAACAGAAGGATTGATAATAAATTGACCATTAATGCGGCCAACTGTTACACCTGCAATTGGACCTTCAAAAGGAATATCTGAAACAGAAAGTGCCAGAGATGAACCAAACATAGCTGCCATTTCAGATGAGCAGTCTTGATCCACACTCATTACCATACTAACTACTTGAACTTCATTACGGAATCCATCAGCAAACAATGGACGAATCGGTCTGTCAATTAAGCGGCTAGCTAGTATTGCTTTTTCACTCGGACGTCCTTCACGTTTAATAAATCCACCAGGAATTTTTCCTACCGCGTATAGACGCTCCTCATAGTTTACTGTTAATGGAAAGAAATCGAGTTTCTTCGGTTCCTTCGATGCTGTTGCCGTACTAAGTACTGCTGTATCGCCATAGCGAACGAGCGCAGCGCCGTTTGCTTGTTTAGCAAGCTGTCCAATTTCGACAGAAAGCTTACGACCAGCCCAATCTATCGAATAGATTTTCTTGTCTTGTCCCATATTTTACCCCTCTCTACCAATTCTATTTGGTATGTTAACGTGTATTTACATGTATATAAATTGTTCTATCCCGTAATGGAGAACAAATATAAGAATATAGGCGAATATTCTATAGTATGTACATAATTATGAATCCTTAAAAAGCTCTTTGATAGAAATTTATTGCTAACAAAAAAGCGGGAAAGAATCCCGCTTTAAAGATTAGCGACGTAAGCCAAGCTTCGTGATTAGTTCACGGTAACGAGTAACATCCTTGTTACGAAGGTATGTTAATAAGTTACGACGTCTACCTACCATTTTTAAAAGACCGCGACGTGAGTGGTGGTCCTTCTTATGAGTACGTAAGTGTTCATTTAAGTTGTTGATTTCCTCAGTAAGGACAGCGATTTGAACTTCTGGAGATCCAGTGTCGCTTTCATGAGTTTTGTACTCATTAATAAGTTCATTTTTACGTTCTTTAGTGATTGCCATCCGTTTCACCTCCTATTATTTCAATCCCCTGTAACTGAGCTAGCGTCGGTGACTCGACTAGCCAAGCAAAGGTTCATTTCGTACGTTTCTTAGAATACACTTTTTTATGACAAATTGCAAGGCTTAGTCTTTGAATTTTCAAAGTAAAGCAGTGAATTTTGTTTATCTCGCTCGATTTGCGCCACAAGTTCATCAATTCCAGAAAATTTCTGTTCCGAACGAAGGTATTTATGCCATTCTATCGTTACATACTCTCCATATATTTGATTATCAAAGTCAAAAATATGGACTTCGACACTTGGCCTATTCGATTTTTCCTTATTAAAAGTCGGTTTAAACCCGATGTTACACACACCTTCTTGCCATTTTCCATTTACAAGCATTCGTACAGCGTGAACACCAAGTGGAGGCAAAATATATTCCTCATTTAAGTCAATATTTGCTGTTGGAAACCCTATCGTTCTTCCTCTTTTGTCACCGTGAACAACTATTCCTGTTGTCGTATAGTAACGGCCGAGTAACTCCGGAAGAGTGTCAAGTTGACCATTTTTTATATTATTTCTGATTAAAGTTGAACTAATTTTTTCATCATGGCTTTCGAGCTTAGGAACAACGGTAAAGGTGAATGCTTGTCTTGAATGAAACGGTAGAGTTTCCATCGTACCTTTACCAAGCTTTCCGTAAGAATAATCAAAACCAGCGACAACGTGAACAGCACCTAGTTCGATTAAATATTGGTCGACAAACTCCTGTGGCAGTAGGTTGGCAAATTCGCTTGTAAAATTGACAACAAATAAGTAATCAACCTGTTGTTCAGAAATAATTTTGATCTTTTCTTCTAACGGGGTAATATACTCAACCTTTTCCACCTTTTTAAGTACAACTGATGGATGCGGAGTAAATGTCATTACCGCACTTTTTATTCCCTTTTCCTTGGCTATTTTCGAAGCCGTATCAATCACTCTCTTATGTCCTAAATGTACCCCATCAAAATAACCAAGAGCCACGACCATTGGTTGAAACATCTCCTTTGAGAATTGATGAGGATGTGTAATATTTAAAACTTCCACAAGCTTTCTCCCTTTCTTTACCAACCTAATTTTCTATATGTAGTACCTTTGTTGGCTTCATTAGATTAGGCTTATGAGGATGGTGCATGTATATAGCTAGCGCCTTATGATCCATCGTTTCGAGGACAATGGGTTGTTTAATATCATGTAGTATTTCAGGTATTTCTAGAACAGCTCCATTTTTCACTTTCTCAACTAATTTATCACTTATTTGATATTTCGGCAAATGAATAAGCGCTCTTTCAATGGGATATAAAGCATTTAAAATTGTTCCGTTGTTTACCATTTCCTCTACTTCGGAAATTGTCTTACAGTCGTCGAGAGAAAATGATGCTGACTCGGTGCGTCTTAAGTCAGACATATGGGCAGGGTAACCTAGTCGTTCTCCGATCATAACCGCTAACGTTCTAATATATGTTCCCTTACTACAAGCAACACGAAATCGAAAAGAAATGGTTTCTCCTTCAAACACTTCACGGTCATCTAAAAGCTCAATCGAATAGATTGTCACCTGTCTTGTAGGGCGTTCCACTTCAATTCCTTTTCTTGCATACTCATACAAACGTTTTCCATTTACCTTGACCGCTGAGAACATAGGTGGGGTTTGAGAAATCTCACCTGTCAGTTCCAATAACACAGCTTTTACTTGCTCGCGATTAATCAAAGTTTCAATGCCTTTCCTTTCAACCACTTCACCCGTAGCATCCTCGGTTGTTGTAGCAAAGCCAAGCGTTACTTCACCCTCGTATACTTTTCCTGCATCTGTTATGTATTCAGCAACCTTTGTTGCTCGTCCAAGGCAAATCGGTAAGACTCCATCTACCTCAGGGTCAAGTGTACCTGTATGTCCTATCCGCTTCATCCGTAGTATTTTTCTAAGCTTAAATACACAATCGTGAGATGTCATCCCTTTAGGCTTAAATAATGGCAAAATCCCTTCCATTTCTGATCCTCCTGGTTTTTCAATTAGAAAAAAAGGATAGACATGATGTCTATCCTCTTTGATCAATCTTCACGTTCGGTCCGTTCTTCCTTCGTCTCTTCCTTAATTTGATACAGAAGATTTTCGATTCGATTTCCATAGTCAATCGATTCGTCGAATTCAAATGTAATTTCAGGAGTCTTTCTAAGACGAATTCTCTGCCCGATTTCCGAACGGATAAATCCTTTTGCTTTAGCTAACCCCTTCAGTGTATTCTCTCTTTGAAGGTCATCACCTAACACAGAAATAAACACCTTTGCTTGTTGAAGATCACCTGTTACTTGTACATCTGTAACAGTCACAAAGCCAATACGTGGGTCCTTTATTTTTCGTCCAATAATTTCCCCAAGTTCTTTCTTCATTTGTTCTCCAACTCGATTAGATCTAAGGCTCATGGTAGTCACCTCTTTGTCATCCTTAGAAAACAATGCTGAAAAATAAGCACTGTCTATAGGGAACGATTTATCTATTTGTTTTACGCATGATACACATGCATATGAGGAAGAGTGATATCTCCCTCGTTTATGTTATTATATCCATTCCAAGTCCGTTATTGTGCGTTCGATTTCTGGAAATGAATCAATTAACTTTAATGCATGCTGCAGTTCTCTTTCAACGGCTACTTTTGAGGATGCTACAGATACAATAGCAATTTTTGTACGCTGCCATGTATCTTGATAATCAACCTCTGCTACAGACAGATTGTATCGTTGTCTGAGTCTTGTGATAATACGTTGAAGGACAGCTCTTTTATCTTTTAAAGAATGGGCATCATAAATAAGGCATTCACAGGCGGCTAAGCCAATGATCATTTACGTTCCACTTCTTGCATAATGAAGGCTTCGATTACGTCCCCTTCTTTTACATCATTATAGTTTTTGATGGTAATTCCGCACTCATATCCTTGAGATACTTCCTTTGCATCATCCTTGAAACGCTTAAGGGCGTCGATTTCACCTTCAAATACAACAATTCCATCACGGATTACACGAATTCCACTGCCACGAGCGATTTTTCCATCCGTAACGTAAGATCCAGCAATCGTACCAACCTTCGATACTTTGAATGTTTGACGAACTTCAGCTTGCCCAGTGATCTTCTCTTCGAATTCTGGATCAAGCATCCCTTTCATCGCTGCTTCAATTTCTTCAATTACTTTATAAATAATACGGTGCAAACGAACATCTACTTCTTCCGCTTCCGCAGCACGCTTCGCATTATTATCAGGACGAACGTTAAATCCAATAACAATCGCATTTGATGCCGCTGCTAAAGTAATATCTGATTCATTAATCGCACCAACACCAGTGTGAATGATTTTTACATTTACACCTTCTACTTCAATTTTTTGAAGAGCAGCTGCAAGTGCTTCAACTGAACCTTGTACGTCAGCTTTTACGATCAAATTAAGATCCTTCATTTCACCTTGCTTCATATGCTCAAATAAGTTATCAAGACTTACACGTGTCTTTTCTGAACGAGATGCTTGGATAGCAAGCTGTGAACGTGCTTCACCCACTTGACGAGCTGTCTTTTCATCTTCAAACACTACAAAGCGGTCTCCTGCAAGTGGTACATCATTTAAACCTGTAATTTCCACAGGAGTAGATGGACCAGCTTCTTTCACACGACGACCAAGGTCATTAACCATTGCACGAACACGTCCAAAAGTTGTACCAACTACGATTGGATCTCCAATTCGTAATGTACCGTTTTGAACTAGAAGTGTAGCAACCGAACCTCTACCTTTATCTAGCTGAGCTTCGATAACTGTACCGATTGCCTTACGATTTGGATTCGCTTTATATTCTTCTACTTCTCCAACAAGAAGGATCATTTCTAATAAATTGTCGATTCCTTCTCCTTTTAAAGCTGAAAGCGGAACGAAAATCGTGTCTCCACCCCAAGCTTCAGGAACTAAACCATATTCTGTTAACTCCTGCATGACGCGATCAGGGTTTGCACTTTCTTTATCCATTTTGTTCACAGCAACAATAATTGGAACCTCTGCCGCTTTTGCGTGGTTAATCGCTTCGATTGTTTGTGGCATAACCCCATCATCTGCTGCAACTACTAAAATCGTAATATCCGTAATTTTTGCTCCACGCGCACGCATCGTTGTGAAAGCAGCGTGACCTGGTGTATCAAGGAACGTAATTTTCTTACCGTTTTCTTCTACTTGGTAAGCACCGATATGCTGAGTGATACCACCGGCTTCTCCTGCAGTAACCTTTGTGTTACGAATTGAGTCAAGTAAAGTGGTTTTCCCGTGGTCAACGTGACCCATAATGGTTACAACAGAAGGTCTTTCCAATAAATCTGCTTCATTATCTTCTGTGAAGTATACTTCAAGATCAGTAACATCGATCTTAATCTCTTCTTCAACTGCCACACCATATTCAGATGCAATTAGTTCTATTGCATCCTTGTCTAGTGATTGGTTAATGGTAGCCATTACACCTAATAAGAACAATTTTTTAATGATTTCAGATGGTTCACGGTGAAGCTTTTTAGCTAACTCGGCAACTGTAAGCGATTCTGTAAAAGTGATTTTTGCAGGTAATTCTTTCTTTTTAGGAGGCTGTGGTGGCTGTGACTGGTGCTGAACACGGCCTCTTTGTTGGTTGTTTTTCCCCTTTTTACCATTAAAAGCTTTTGTTTCTTTTGATTGGTTTTCTTGGGTACCTTTTTTCCCTTGGATAGCCTTCGGACCTGTTTTCACTTTTACTTTCGTAGGAGCCACATTACGATCGTCGTCCTCATCAAAAGCACTAGCCTTTGTCTTTGATTGTACTTGAACGGCAGCAGGCTTTTGTTCTTGAGTCTGCTTTGGAGCTTCCTTCTTTTCCCCGTTACCACCCTTAGCATATTGTTCGTCAAGCTTTTTAACTGTATCATCTTCAATCATTGTCATATGGTTAGAAACCTCGATATTCATATCTTTTAATTTTGTAATGAGTTCTTTACTAGAAACATTATGTTTTTTTGCATATTCATACACTCGCATTTTACTCATGTTTACACCCCCGCTAGAATTAATCGAGCAACGTCTTTAGCTTCTTGGCAAATCCTTCATCTAGAACGGCCACGACTACACGGGCTTCTTTTCCGATCGCTTGACCGAGTAAAAAGCGGTTCTCAACTATTTTACAAGGAATGTTATAGGATTTGCATTTATCTGTCACTTTTTTCTGTGTGTTTTGGGATGCATCTGCTGAAAGCAAAACTAATTTTGCTTTATTGCTGCGAACCTCCTTAATGGAAAGTTCCTCCCCAGAAATCACTTTACGCGCTCGATTGGCTAAGCCAAGCAATGACATCCATTGATTTTGCTTCATTCGGATTGTCAATTCTCCTTCTCAACAAGCTCCAATAATTCTTCGTACACAGAATCGGTTACTTGAACTTGCAATTGATTCGATAATATATTCTTTTTCTTCGCTAAAAGAATAGCTTCTTTGTCTTTCGTAAGGTAGGCACCTCGACCCGACTTTTTACCGGTTAAGTCGATGGAGACCTCGCCTTCCTTCGAGCGAACGATGCGAACAAGTTCTTTCTTCGGTCGCATTTCTCCGGTAGCAACACATTTTCTTAATGGAACCTTCCTATTCGTGTTCACCATCATCCACCCCTTTCTTACTCCTGCTCTTCTACGTACTCTAAATGTAAATCTGTATCTGCGTGGGCGTCTTCCTCTTCATCATCGAACGATAGAATTCCTTCTTCACGAGGGAAGATACCAGCTTCTCTTGCATCTGTTTCTGATTTAATATCAATTTTCCAACCGGTCAACTTAGCCGCTAAACGTGCATTTTGGCCTCTCTTACCAATCGCAAGTGACAGTTGATAATCTGGAACAACTACTGTTGTTGCCTTCTCTTCTTCATTGACGATTACATCAAGTACTTTAGATGGGCTGAGCGCATTTGCTACAAATACAAAAGGATCATCCGACCATTTAACAATATCGATCTTTTCTCCCTTTAACTCGTTGACAATTGCTTGAACACGAGCACCTTTTGGACCTACGCATGCTCCTACTGGATCAACTTCTGGATTATCAGAATGAACTGAGATTTTTGAGCGGTCACCTGCTTCACGAGAAACAGATTTGATTTCAACTGTTCCATCATAAATTTCCGGAACTTCAATCTCAAACAGTCTCTTTAAAAGACCTGGATGTGTTCTTGAAACAAAAATTTGTGGGCCTTTAGTAGTTTTTTCTACTTTCGTAATAAACACCTTAATACGATCATGTGGCTTATAACGCTCGTTTGGCATTTGTTCGTTTGCTGGCAGAATCGCTTCAATTTTCCCTAAGCTCACATAGATAAACTTTGAGTCCAAACGTTGGACGATACCAGTCATAATATCTTCTTCGCGGTCGATAAATTCAGAGTAAATAATTCCTCTTTCTGCTTCACGAACACGTTGAGTAACCACTTGTTTCGCTGTTTGTGCAGCAATGCGTCCAAAATCCTTTGGTGTTACCTCAAGCTCTACGACATCTTCAATCATGTAATTCGGATTGATTCGTCTAGCTTCTTCTAAAGAAATTTCAAGTCTTGGATCGAATACTTCATCAACGACTTCTTTACGAGCAAAAACACGCATCGTTCCAACACCTAAATTTAGATCGATTCGAACGTTTTGTGCTTGATTGAAATTTCTACGGTAGGCAGAGATAAGCGCCGCTTCAATTGCCTCGATAATCACATCTCGTGAAATTCCTTTTTCCTTTTCAAGCAAAATAAGAGCATCTAATAGTTCACTGCTCATGAAAATGGTCCCCCTTTAACACCCTAAATGTCTCTCATGTGAATTTGTTATATGAATTATGAGAAAGTCACCGCTAGGCGAGCATTTGCTACCTTTTCGAAAGGTATTTCAATCGTTTTCTTTCTCGTCTTAATCTTTACTTCAACTGTTACGGTATCTCCCGTAAAGTTTGTTAACACACCTTCAAATGTTTTTTCACCATCGATAGGCTCGTACGTTTTTATATGTACATTTTTTCCGATCGCTTTTTCATAGTCCTTCTGTTTCTTCAATGGACGCTCTGCACCAGGAGAAGAAACTTCAAGGAAATAGTTATAAGGAATAGGATCAAGTTCATCAAGCTTTTCGCTTAATTTTTCACTTACTATTCCACACTCTTCAATGTCAATGCCTTGCTCTTTATCTATAAATACGCGAAGAAACCAGCTTTTTCCTTCCTTCACATATTCAATATCAACTAATTCAAGGTTGAGGTCATTAACAATTGGTTCTACGATTTGTTCAACTACTTCAATTACCTTGCTCATTTTATTCCTCCTAACCAACCTAAAGTAGCTAATCTCCTAAAATAGAGTCCATACAACACGAAAGAGCGGGGAAGGCCCCACTCTTGTAAACGAGAGTTATTCTTAGTATTTCCAATAAAACTATACCATAACCATACCGTTTATGCAAATGCAATAGCGGTTTTTGGGGGTGGTCTCCGGAATCGAGCCGTTTCCGCATCTTAGTTCTAAAACAACGAAAGTTGGTTTTGATCAGGTAATGCTTCAAGACATCCGTGGTTATCGAGATACTCAATAATAGTCTTTGAAACCTTCCCTCTTTGCTGCAGGTCTTCTTTAGATAAAAACTCTCCATCTTCACGAGCTTTTACGATGTTAAGAGCCGCATTCGTACCTAGCCCTGGAATGGAATTAAATGGAGGAATCAGTTTATTTCCTTCAATAATGAATTCTGTTGCACTTGATCGGTACAAATCTACCTTAGCAAAAGAGAATCCTCGCTCGTTCATCTCTAATGCCAATTCAAGGACGGTTAAGGTATTTTTTTCCTTGGTTGAAGCATCTAATCCTTTTGCATTGATTTCTTCAATTACTGCTCGGATTGCTGAAGAACCTTTCACCATCGCATCAATATCAAAATCCTCAGCTCTAACGGTAAAATAGGCTGCGTAATAAAGGATTGGATGATGCACTTTGAAGTAAGCAATCCTTACGGCCATTAGAACATAAGCAGCGGCGTGGGCCTTCGGGAACATGTATTTGATCTTTTTACAAGAATCTATATACCATTCTGGTACTTCATTCTTTCGCATCTCTTCTTCCATATCATCACTTAAGCCTTTTCCTTTACGAACTGACTCCATGATCTTAAAGGCAAAAGATGGCTCTAATCCTTGATAGATTAGATAAACCATGATGTCGTCACGACAGCCAATAACTTCACTCAGGTTACAGATGCTGTTGTGGATTAGTTCTTGCGCATTTCCTAACCATACGTCCGTTCCGTGGGAGAGTCCTGAAATTTGGACCAACTCCGAGAAAGTGGTAGGTTTTGTATCTTCAAGCATTTGTCTTACGAAACGCGTTCCGAACTCTGGTATACCAAGCGTTCCCGTTTTACACATAATCTGATCTTCCGTGACTCCTAGCGCTTCCGTCCCACTAAATATCTTCATTACTTCAGGATCATCGGTCGGAATAGTCTTGGGATCAATTCCGCTTAAGTCCTGAAGCATACGAATCACGGTCGGATCATCGTGCCCTAGAATATCGAGCTTTAATAAGTTATCGTGAATCGAGTGGAAGTCGAAATGGGTTGTTTTCCATTCAGAGGTCTTATCATCTGCTGGAAATTGTATAGGCGAGAAATCATAAATTTCCATATAATCTGGAACAACGATAATACCGCCTGGATGCTGACCAGTAGTTCTTTTTACACCGGTACACCCCATTGCTAATCTTTCAATTTCGGCTCCACGGATTTGAAGATTATTATCTTGCTGATACGCCTTCACATACCCGAACGCGGTCTTATCAGCTACCGTACCAATCGTACCGGCACGATATACATAATCTTCACCAAACAGCACCTTCGTATAGTTATGCGCACGAGGTTGGTATTCACCGGAGAAGTTCAAATCTATATCGGGAACTTTATCACCTTTGAAACCTAGGAAAGTCTCGAACGGGATATCGTGTCCATCTTTTTTGTACTTGCTTCCGCAATTTGGACAGTCCTTATCCGGTAAGTCAAAGCCTGAACCAACGGAACCGTCATTGAAGAATTCCGAATGCTTGCATGTCGGACAGACATAATGTGGCGGTAATGGGTTTACTTCTGTTATCTCTGTCATCGTGGCAACAAGGGACGAACCAACCGACCCACGCGAACCAACTAGGTACCCATCATCAAGCGATTTTTTCACGAGCTTATGCGAAATCAAATAGATAACGGCAAACCCGTGACCGATAATACTCTTTAGTTCTTTTTCAAGTCTTGCCTCCACAATTTCTGGAAGTTCATCACCGTAAATTCTTCTTGCCATATCGTAACTCATTTGACGCATTTCTTCGTCTGCGCCTTCAATTTTCGGAGTGTACAAGTCATCTTTAATCGGCTTAATCGTATCTATCATATCAGCAATCTTGTTTGTATTCGTAATGACAATTTCACGTGCTTTTTCTTTTCCTAGAAACGAAAATGCATCTAGCATTTCATTCGTCGTACGGAAATGTACATCAGGTAGATTATGACGATTAAGCGGATTTGCTCCACCTTGAGAGTTCACTAATATTTTTCGATAAATTTTATCATTTGGGTTTAGGTAATGTACATTACCAGTAGCAACAACGGGAATCTCTAGCTTTTCACCAAGTTTCACAATATTAGCTATAATATCCTCTAATGATTTTTCATCATTAACTAGCTCTAACTCTAATAAATGAGCATATACCGCTTTCGGATGTACCTCGATGTAATCGTAGAAACGTGCTGGCTCTTCTACTTCTTCAGGAGCCTTTTGCATCATACCCTCGAATACTTCGCCTTTATCACAACCAGAACCAATTAAAATTCCTTCGCGATGCTTTTGTAATACAGAGCGTGGAATTCTCGGAACACGGTAAAAATAGTTTAAATGAGATATAGAAATGAGCTTAAATAAGTTCTTTAACCCTACATCATTTTGTGCTAAAAGCGTACAGTGGTATGGTCGTGCCCGTTGATATGCATTTCCTTGACCCATATTGTCATTCAATTGGTTATGATACTGTATTCCTTTTTCCATTACATCCTTCAGCATCGTTAATAGCAGATAACCAGTTGCTTCTGTGTCGTATATCGCACGGTGATGCTGTGTTAACTCGATATTAAATTTCTTAGCTAACGTATTTAAACGATGATTCTTCATATCAGGATATAAGAAACGAGCTAGTTCTAACGTATCGATGACGGGATTCTCTGCTCGGCCGAGACCGTACTTCTTGTAACCAACATTCAAAAATCCCATATCGAAAGAAGCATTGTGGGCAACTAGTATGTCATTGCCCGTCCACTCTTTAAATTTACCGAGCACCTCTTCTACCTCTGGAGCATCCTTTAGCATATCATCGGTAATTCCCGTTAAATTCATAATCGTGGCTGATAAAGGATGATGTGGGTTAGCAAACGCTTCAAATCGGTCGATGATTTCTCCATTTTTAATCTTTACCGCAGCAAGTTCAATAATCGTATTGTAAACGGCTGATAAACCAGTTGTTTCAACGTCAAATACCACATACGTATCTTCTGCCAGCAGTCTCTCTGCTTCGTTATACGCAATCGGAACACCATCATTTACGAGATTTACTTCCACCCCGTACAGAATCTTAATATCGTTCTTTTTCCCTGCACCAAATGCTTCCGGAAAGGATTGTGCTACCGCATGGTCTGTAATTGCAATTGCTTTATGTCCCCATTTTTTTGCTTGAGATACTAACGTACTAACTGGTGACACAGCGTCCATCTGACTCATAGGTGTGTGGAGATGAAGCTCTACACGCTTCTCAGATGATGTATCCTGACGCTCAATTGGCTTAATTTCATTAATATCATTACCAATCATCACTAGATCACGTACGAATGTATCGTTTTGGATACTTCCTCTTACTTTCACCCACATTCCCTTTTTCACGTTTTGGAATAGAGCGGCGTCCTCTTTATCACGGGAGAACATTTTTACCATGATCGAGCTTGTATAATCAGTAACTTTAAAGGTTAATAGAGTTCTCCCACTGCGAAGCTCTCTTGTTTCAGCAGCAAAAATATACCCTTCCACAACGACTCTACGTTCTTCATCAACAATATCTTGGATTTTTCTAAAATCAGAATCATCTTTAATGGTTAATCCAATGGTTAATGGACCGGTGTATTCACCTGTACCGCCGGCAGCATCTTTCTCTGCTTCCTGCTTATCCATTTCGATCGCTGCCTGCATACCTCTTTCCTTGTCTTCCCTCAATTTCGCCTCGATAAATTGCTCATATTGTTCAGTAGAGGCTTCTGTGTTGATCTCGGTATCAATCACAACTTGAGGAAATCCGAAAAAGCCGTAGGCATCAGAAATAAAGCTTGCATATTTCCTTTTTATAGCTAAGCCTTCGAGATCATTACCAACAAAGATGGTGATTTTTGAACCTTGGACTTTTGGCTTTTGTTCATTTAGTAGCTTAATTAATGGTGGTGATATGCCATCAATTTGTTGTATGCAACTGTTCCAGTATTCTAGTATTAAATCCTCAGTCACTTGCTGATCCCTTACCTGTATGTTGTAGGAGATTGAGGCAATATGTGAGAAGGTTGTTTGTAATTTATTTGTGAACGTTTGATAGACGTTAATAGGTAAAATCTTCTCAAACGAAAAATAAAAACTCCAATGTCTTTTAGATTTTTCAATTAATACTTTGTCAATTATAGCATCTTGAAAATACGGCATGATTCTGTCATCCGTTAGTTGTAGCTGCTGGAGCAATAGTTGGAATCGTTCCTTACCAGATGATCCGTTCATCAACTCTCTCCTCTCCATTTCATCTCTAGTCAAACTAGTAGTTATTATATCATAAAGAAATTATTGAAAGCCTTTTTAACAGATAACCAATCAATGGGAAAAAAATCGGATCCGTGTTGAGCGGATCCGAATAACTAATTATTTATTTTAATAAGCCAGCAATTGTTTGTAGTAGGTCGTCTTTGTGAACTTCTAGCATTTCACCAGTTTTACGAACTTTTAGTTCTACAATTCCATCAGCTGCTTTTTTACCAACGGTTACACGTACAGGTAGACCGATTAAGTCTGAATCAGCGAACTTTACTCCTGGTCTTTCGGCACGGTCGTCCATAAGAACTTCAAACGCCTGAGCTTTTAATTGTTCATATAACTCTGATGCTAATTTCGCTTGAGCTTCATCTTTCAAGTTGATTGGAATCAAATGTACTTCGAAAGGTGCAATTTGAGCTGGCCATACGAGACCATTTTCATCATTAAATTGCTCGGCCACAGCAGCTAACGTTCTAGATACACCAATACCATAGCAACCCATAATCATTGGCTGTGATTTTCCGTTTTCATCTAAATAGGTAGCATTCATCGCTTCACTATAACGAGTTCCAAGCTTAAATACATGCCCTACTTCTATTCCCTTTGCGAAAACAATTTTGCCTTGTCCGTCTGGAGATAGATCTCCTTCTTGAATAAAACGAATATCAGCGTACTTTGTTACGGAAAAATCTCTATCAGCATTTACGTTGATGAAGTGATGGTGTTCTTCGTTTGCTCCACATACTCCGTTAACAATTGCTTGAACGGCTGGGTCAGCAACGATCTCCACCTTATTTACCCCAACTGGTCCTAATGAACCAATAGAACAACCAAGGATTTCCTTCGTCTCTTCTGGAGTTGCTAGTTCAACGATGCTCGCTGAGTATAAGTTCTTTAACTTAATATCGTTCACTTCGTGGTCGCCACGAACAAGCACAAGTACATATTGATCTTCTACTTTAAACAGAAGTGATTTAATGCACTTTGATGCATCAACATTTAAAAATCCTACCACTTCTTCAATCGACTTCTTATTTTCAGTCAGAACCTTTTCCATCTCTTTTTGTGGCTCATCTGATTTTTCATACGTATTCACTACTGGGGCCATTTCAATATTAGCCGCATAGTTGGAAGTGTCAGAGTATGCAATCGTATCTTCCCCAACATCAGATAGCACCATAAACTCGTGCGTATCCTTTCCACCCATTGCACCTGAATCCGCAATAACTGCACGGAAGTCCAAATCGCAACGACTAAAAATATTAGAGTAGGCAGTAAATAAACGATCATATACTTCATCAAGACTTTCTTGAGAAGAGTGGAATGAGTAAGCATCCTTCATGATAAACTCTCTTCCACGCAGTAAACCAAAACGTGGTCTTTTCTCATCTCTAAACTTCGTTTGAATTTGGTAAAGTGTTAACGGCAATCGCTTATAAGATTTTACTTCGTCTCTTACTAAGCTGGTAATCACTTCCTCATGAGTTGCCCCAAGAGCAAACTCTCTTGTATGGCGGTCATGCAATCTCATCAACTCAGGTCCATAGGTGTACCAACGACCTGATTCCTGCCAAAGCTCTGCTTGTTGCAGAGCAGGCATAAGCAGTTCTACAGCACCTGCGTTGTCCATCTCTTCACGAACAATCGTCTCGATTTTTTTTAGTACTCGCTGAGCCATTGGTAAATAACTATAAATTCCACTAGCATTTTGTCTAACAAAACCAGCTCTTAATAGTAGCTGATGACTTTTAATTTCGGCATCTGCTGGAACTTCCCTTAAAGTTGGGATTAGCGTCATACTCTGTTTCATCTACTAGCACCTCTTCGACCAATTCATTTTAATAAATTTATATTTTAAGGCTGCCCCTCGAAGTGTCTGACACCTCTTTATGGGACAGCCTCATGTCAGATTAAAGGAATATCCTTTGTATATCATTCCAAGTAACTACTAACATTAGGAGCATCAAAAGAGCAAATCCAATGAAATGAACCATGCCTTCTTTTTGACGATCAATCGGCTTTCCTCTCAATGCTTCTACTGCAAAGAACATCAATCTTCCACCGTCTAAAGCAGGAATTGGAAGCAAGTTCATAATACCAAGATTAATACTTAAGATTCCCGCCCACTTCATCAGGTACATAACTCCAGATTTAGCAACGGTGGCAGTTGATTCATAAATACCAACTGGACCAGACAGTGCATCAATTGAAAATTGACCAACGATTAATTTTCCAAGCATAGAGAAAATTTCAACTGTCCAATAGTATACTTCTTTAAACCCGTACGTAACAGACTTTACAGGAGATTTTTCCATTGGGTTATACACACCAATGATTCCAATTTCTGTACCATCCACGTCTTGTGCTTTTGGTGTAACTGGAATTTCAAGCTCCTCACCGTTTCTAGAAACCAAAAACTCTAATTCATTTTCAGGGTTTTGACGAATAATTTCTACTACATCTTCCCAAGTAGATATTTCACCGCCATCGATACTTTGAACGACATCCCCTTCTTGTAAACCGGATTGCATAGCCATTCCATCTGGAGTTAACTTACCTAAGATGGGCTCATTTGTCGGTACTCCTTGCCACAAAGCAATAACAACAAAAATAAGAAAGGCTAATACAAAATTCATCATCGGTCCAGCGAAAATGGCCATTGTTCTTTGACCTAAAGTTTTAGAAACAAATTGACGATCATATGGAGCGATCAGTGTTTCTGCACCGTTTTCCACTAAATATGCATTTCGACTAATAGAGAAGGTTTTTAAAGTATCTTCTTCTCCTTCTTCATAGCCTTTTATTTGTAATTTTTGTTCAATATCGGCATATTCCACTTCAATGATCCTAGCATCCGGATACTTTTCTTTGTTGTTTAGTATGATCTTCTCGATCACTTCATTCTTGTCCAGTATTAGTCCTACACGATAGCCTGGTTTAATTTCAGCCATCTCGGGATCTTCTCCAGCCATGCGAACATATCCGCCAATCGGCAATAAACGTATCGTATAGAGTGTCTCTCCTTTTTTATACGAAAAGACTTTCGGACCCATTCCAATTGCAAATTCACGACAAAGAATACCTGCTCGTTTTGCAAAGATAAAATGTCCTAATTCATGGAAAAATACGAGTGCCCCAAAAATAATGATAAAGGCTATGACTGTGTTCAAATTATAACCACCCTTTTTTTATAGAAGTGAATTCACATACTTGCGTGTCTCGTCGTCAACCGCTTTAATTTCTGCTAAACTTGGCTCCATTATTGATTGATGGTTCGTTAACGCATTTTCAATTAAATCCTCAATTTGCAAAAAGGTGATCTTTCCTTTTAGAAACGCCTCAACCGCTATTTCATTTGCCGCATTAAGAACGGTCGGAAGTGTCCCTCCAGCAATTCCTGCTTCATAGGCAAATTTTAGGCAGCGAAATCTATCTAAGTCCATTTCTGCAAAATGGAGTTGACCGACTTTCGCTAAATTTAATGTTTGCGCTGTTTTTAATGGTAACCGATCTGGATACGTTAAAGCATATTGGATCGGTACTCTCATATCTGGAGTCCCTAGCTGCGCCATGACACTACTATCATGAAACTCAATCATAGAGTGAATGATACTCTCCTTATGTAAAACAACATCAATCTTTTCATAGGGAATATCAAATAGCCAATGCGCTTCAATAACTTCTAACCCTTTGTTCATCATAGTAGCAGAGTCAATCGTGATTTTTGCTCCCATGGACCAATTTGGATGATTGAGCGCATCTTGTACCGTTACATTTTCCAACTCACTTCGAGTACGGTCACGGAAGCTGCCACCCGATGCGGTTAAAATTAACTTCCCAATATTTTTTTCAAATTCTCCTTGTAGCGCTTGAAAAATAGCAGAATGCTCACTATCGACGGGCAATAATGGGACTTGATTTCGTCGAACAGCATTCATTACGATATGACCAGCTGTGACTAGTGTCTCCTTATTGGCTAAAGCAATCGCTTTTCCAGCTTCAATCGCATGCAATGTAGGTTCTAGACCCACACTTCCCATTACTGCATTTACCAAAATGGTAGATTTCTTATATACCGCTACTTCACTTAACCCTTCGAGCCCATAGGTAAAGCTTATTTTCGGAAATTCCAGCTTCAAACTCTCAGCGTCTTCTTTATTTAACACACATACTAATTCAGGATGAAATTCAGCTATCAACTTTCTAGCTAAATCAATATTTCTACCTACTGACATGGCTGCCAATACGAACTCTGTAGGGTGCTCTTTTATTATATCAAGAGTTTGTGTTCCGATAGAACCAGTTGCACCTAATAAACTTATGTACTTCATTTTTCCAACTCCGATTCAAAAGCGAGAACCTTCTAAAAGATTCCCGGATATGATGTTACGGTAGCAAAATAAAATATAAGACCGGCCAAACGAACAGCAAGCTATCAAATCGATCTAGGATGCCACCGTGTCCAGGCATTATATTGCCTGAATCTTTTACATTATAATGTCGTTTCAGTGCGGATTCGACAAGATCGCCAACCTGTCCAAAAACAGATAAGAAAACTGTCACAATAAGAAGTCTTATTGTGGATACCGTTTCAAGAGAGAACAAGGCAAAAAAGATAGCTACAATAACCGCACATACGATGCCACCTATAAATCCTTCAACCGTTTTATTTGGGCTTATGTCAGGCCATAGCTTATTTTTCCCCATCGCTCGCCCGATAAAATACGCACCAGAATCTGTGGCCCAAACGATAAATAAGGAATAAAAAATAAACATCAGCCCTGCTGTTTCTCTAATTTCAATAAAATAGAAAAATCCCATTCCAATATATAAAGTTGCCATTATCGAAAAGGAAACATCATCGAAAGTAAAGCGATTTTTTGTTACAACCGTGTAAGTTAACAGCAGCAAAACCGCTAAAAGGGCAAATTCGACCTTCGTATAGTGCATTGGTCCAAAAATATTTTGCAGCTGCTTCGGTATTAAAAAGATCCAAAGCACAAGCATTGAAATGAGCCCCGGAATAGAGGCTAATTGGATATTTCTCATTTTTAACAGTTCATACAGTGCAACAGTTGCTAAAACATACACTAATAGAACAAAGGGTAATTTACCCAAAATTACTAAAGGGATAAATATGGCCCCAAATATAATTGCCGAAATAATTCTTTGTTTCATCTTATTGTGTCAACACCTTTATTATACTCCCCCAAACCGCCTTTGACGGTTTTGGAATACTTCGATTGCTTCGACTAAGTGTTCTTCTGAGAAGTCTGGCCACAGCACGTCTGTAAACCAAAATTCTGTATAAGCTAGTTGCCAGAGCATAAAGTTACTTAACCGTATTTCACCACTCGTACGAATGAGTAAATCCGGATCACTTAATTCACTCGTCATTAAGTAGTTAGAAAATACTTCTTCATTTATATTATTCTCTGTCAGTATACCACTTTTGTGGTCTTTTAAGACGTTCTTTACTGCTTCTAAGATTTCTGCCCTGCTTCCATAGTTAAGAGCAAAATTTAACACTAACCCATCATTGTCCTTCGTGTCTTCAATAGCTCGATTAATTGCATTTAGCGTATGAGCGGGCAGACTTTCTTTATATCCAATCATACGTACTTGGACATTTTCCTCTATCAATTCTGGGAGAAAGGTTCCTAAAAACTCCTCAGGTAATTTCATCAAATAGTCAACTTCCATTTTCGGTCGCTTCCAGTTTTCTGTTGAAAAAGCATATAAAGTTAACGTGGACACTCCCAATTCATTTGCAAGCTTCGTTATCTTACGGACAACCTTCATCCCTTCATGATGACCTGCGATTCTAGGCAAGGCCCGTTTTTTCGCCCAACGCCCGTTTCCATCCATAATAATAGCAATATGAGCTGGTACGGATTGATTTTTTATTGTTGTTATCCGACGCCCGAGTTCAGAAGACGGTTTATTCTTCCAAAGCTTTATTTTCTCTAACATAAGACGGCTCCTCCAAAATGTAATCATGTGGCTAAAAGACTACATTTAGTTGTAATAATGCTTCTTCTCTAGTCACAATGTATTTATTTGTTTTAATGATTGTACACTGTACCGCTAGAAAAGAGCGTAATGAAAAAAGCAGGTACCTAATTTTGCCTGCTTTTATCATACCAAAAAAGAGAAGAGATATCTCTAAAAAACTAAAGCACTACTTGGAAAAGAAATCAAATTCATTAGAACAGAAAAACCCCCTATAAATAGAGGGTATTCTCTCGGTTCATTAAACCTCTAAAATTTCCTTCTCTTTGTCTTTTGTTAGCTGGTCAACCTTTGTAATATACTCGTCCGTTAATTTTTGAATGTCATCAGAATAACCACGTTGGTCATCTTCAGTGATTTCACCATTCTTTTCAAGCTTTTTCAAGTCGTCATTCGCATCACGACGGATATTTCTGATGGCAACTTTTGCATCTTCAGATTCTTTCTTTACCACCTTCACCAATTCCTTACGGCGCTCTTCTGTTAACTGAGGAATCGCAAGACGAATGATGCTTCCATCATTTGAAGGAGTAATACCGATATCTGATTTTAAGATTGCTTTTTCAATATCGCTTAAAATAGATTTATCATACGGTTGAATCACAAGCATACGCGCTTCTGGTACAGAAACACCTGCAAGTTGGTTAATTGGAGTTGGTGCTCCGTAATAGTCGACCGTAATTCGATCGAGCATAGATGCATTCGCACGTCCTGCACGAATTCCAGCAAGTTCACGAGTGTAAGCACCGATTGCTTTATTCATACGTTCTTTCGCATTTGCAACGATTTGTTTCGGCATTATTTTTTCCCCCTCACAATAGTCCCAATGGATTCGCCCATTACGGCACGTTTGATATTTCCTTGCTCCATAATAGAAAAAACAAGAAGTGGTATATCATTATCCATACATAAAGAAGAAGCAGTTGAATCCATGACAGCTAATCCTTCCTTAAGTACATCTAAATAAGAAAGCTCATCATATTTCTTCGCTGTTTTATCAATACGTGGGTCAGCAGAATATACTCCATCGACATTATTCTTAGCCATTAAGATGACTTCTGCTTCGATTTCCGCAGCACGTAATGCAGCTGTTGTGTCGGTTGAGAAATAAGGATTTCCAGTACCTGCTGCAAAAATAACCACTCGCTTCTTCTCAAGATGACGAATTGCTCGTCTGCGAATATAAGGTTCCGCTACTTGTCGCATCTCAATAGAAGTTTGTACACGCGTTTCCACACCTGATTGTTCGAGACTATCTTGAAGGGCCAATGAGTTCATGACTGTTGCTAGCATCCCCATATAGTCTGCATTTGCACGGTCCATTCCCATCTCTTCACCAATTTTACCTCGCCAGATATTTCCGCCACCGACAACAACGGCTACCTCAACATCTAAATCCGCAATTTCCTTTACTTGATCGGCAACCGATTTAATCACTTTCGGATTAATTCCGAAGCCTTGCTCACCAGCAAGTGCTTCACCACTTAGTTTTAGTACGACGCGTTTATATTTCGGACTGGTCATAGAAACCTCCATATGTATATTGCTACTTTAAGCTTTCTTGAAAAATAGGGAACACAGGTGTGTTCCCTAGGAATAGAGTTGACGCTCTAGATATCCAGCTACGACAGCTTGACCCTCTGGGTCATTAGTCAAAGCCCTCCAGAGGTCAGGACCTCCTGCGGTCTTCGCCTTATGCCTGTCGGGTCAGATCAAGCTGTCTCCGCTTTTTAATTATTAATTCCCTTTTACTTGGTTCATTACTTCTTCAGCGAAGTTATCAGCACGCTTTTCGATTCCTTCTCCTACTTCGTAACGTACGAATTCGCGAATCTTTCCACCTTTTGATTCTACGAATGCTTTTACTTTTTGATCTGGGTCTTTAACAAATGCTTGGTCGTTCACACAAACGTCTTGGAAGTATTTGCTTAGGCGGCCTTCAACCATTTTCGCTACGATGTTTTCTGGCTTACCTTCGTTAAGTGCCTGTTGTGTAAGAACTTGACGCTCACGCTCAATTTCTTCAGCAGAAACTTCGTCACGAGATACATACTTAGGGTTTAATGCAGCGATGTGCATAGAAACATCCTTAGCAGCAGCGTCGTCAGCAGTTCCTTCTAAAACTGTTAACACACCAATGCGTCCACCCATGTGTAGGTAAGCACCGAATGCATCGTTGTCACCCTTAGACTTGATTTCAAAACGGCGAAGAGAGATTTTCTCACCAATTTTTGCGATAGCTGCGTTTACGTGAGACTCAACTGTTGCACCGTTAGCCATTGTTTGTGCATTTACTTCTTCAACTGAAGCTGGCTTGTTAGCAAGAACGTGTTCAGCAAGTTCCTTAACTAGTACTTGGAAACCTTCGTTCTTAGCAACGAAATCTGTTTCAGAGTTAACTTCTAGAATAACTGCTTCGTTTCCTTGAGTAAGGATATAAGTAGTTCCTTCAGCTGCTACACGGTCTGCCTTCTTCGCAGCGCTAGCCATACCTTTTTCACGTAAGAAGTCGATTGCTTTTTCCATATCACCTTCAGTTGCTTGAAGTGCTTTTTTGCAATCTAACATACCTGCGCCTGTTTTTTCACGTAATTCTTTTACCATTTGAGCCGTTACTGCCATGTGAGTTTCCTCCTTAAAAGCTATGTATTTTAGTGTTAACTAGCTTTGAAAAAGCTAATCAAAATTCGAGTTCATTCTTTAAAAAAAGGTGATAAAGGGGGTCCCTCTTATCACCTTTTAGTAACTAGTGTTTCCTCAGGCCAAAACGTATTACGCTGTAACTTCTTCGCCTTGCTTCGCTTCTAAAATAGCATCTGCCATTTTACCAGTTAAAAGCTTAACAGCACGGATAGCGTCGTCGTTTGCAGGGATAACAACATCGATTTCGTCTGGATCACAGTTTGTATCAACGATACCAACGATAGGGATGTTTAATTTATGTGCTTCAGCAACTGCAATACGCTCTTTACGAGGGTCGATAATGAATAAAGCATCAGGAAGTTGCTTCATATCTTTAATTCCGCCTAAGAACTTTTCTAAGCGCTCTTGCTCTTTCTTAAGTTGAACAACTTCTTTCTTAGGAAGTACATCAAATGTACCATCTTCAGCCATTCTTTCGATATCTTTAAGGCGTGCAATACGCTTTTGGATTGTTTCGAAGTTTGTTAAAGTACCACCTAACCAACGTTGGTTAACATAGTACTGACCTGAACGGATTGCTTCTTCTTTTACAGAGTCTTGAGCTTGCTTCTTTGTACCAACGAAAAGAACTGTTCCACCGTTACCAGCTAGTTCTTTTACCCAGTTATAAGCTTCTTCAACCTTCTTAACTGTTTTTTGAAGATCGATGATGTAGATGCCGTTACGCTCAGTGAAGATATATTTCTTCATCTTAGGGTTCCAGCGGCGAGTTTGGTGTCCGAAGTGTACACCAGCTTCAAGTAATTGCTTCATTGAAATTACTGACATGTTTGTTTCCTCCTAATGGTTTTTATTTTCCTCCGCCCATTTCAACTTTAGACAAAACTGTCGAAACAGCACCCTTTGTCCAAATCCATGAACGTGTGTATTAACACCAAAAGTTAATATAGCATAATCAAATCTTACAATCAAGTTTATTCTTGATTATTTTGACGAAATTTGAGTAAAAGTTCAATCTCTGTCTGACCTTTATGGAGCTTTTTAGCAATTTCTTCATATGTAAGGCCTTGCTCTTGTAAATGTACCACTTCCTCCAGCAGGCTATTTTCTTTTGGTTCAGTCACTTCTTGTACAGTTTCCTCTACTTCCTTTTCCACTTCGAGGTCCACAGTAGGGCCTTCTGCCTCATTAAAGTCTGGAAGAAGTACCTCAACATCTTCTTCTGTTAATGGCTGAATAGCACCTATCTTGTAAGCTTTAACAGCATGGCTCTTTGAACTTTTAATTGGAACCGAAACCTTCTCTACTTCTGCACTCGGAAGTATTGTTTCTATGCTAACTTCTTTCTTCTTTCTATTTTCCTTCTTGTTGGACTGATTGTTAGCTGCCTTTGTCAATCTCTCAATAAAGCTTTCGTTCTCTTCTTTCATTTCAGCCAAATAGGTTGAAATGACATCTTCCATTTCCTCAATCATTCGTTGTTGCTTCTTCTCCACTTCAAATAGCTTTGACTGGCGAAGGTATAAGATCACAATGGAAAACAACGCAATTATATTTAATACGATACTGATAAATAAAAATACACTCGTCATATCATCCCTCTATCCGGAAAAGTCAAAAAAGTTTCCTTTATATGGATGAACTTCTTTCACTGGCTGACTCTCTTTATTTTTTCTATTTTTCTTCCCCTGTTGGTTCCCATTCTTATCTCTTTGTTGATCCTTTAAGCGAACCTGTTCCTTCTGCTCATGCTTATTAACTGAATTTCTATTTATTTCTACTTCTTTTGCGATGCTGTTTGCAGCAACATCATTTTGCTGCTGTCCACGCTGCTGTATTTGCTCTTGAAGCTTGCTAGCATCTTGCATCCTAGGAAGAGCAATTTGCATTTCTATTGCTTTTAAACTCATACCCGGTTGCCATCTCCCTACCTAATTATGTACAGATAAAAAATCATTCTATTAAACGATTTTTTGTAATGTTTGTCTTAGTTTAAATATAGCTTTGGAATGTATTTGCGATATTCTTGACGTCGATAAATCCATCACTTGTCCAATTTCAGTTAATGTTAACTCTTCCTGATAAAACAAGCTTAATACGAGCTGTTCTTTATCATTTAAATGAGAAATCATAGATGATAGCTCAGAAATCAACTCATTTTTAATAATTGTTTCCTCTGGTATTTCTGCGCGCTCATCCTTTAACGAGAATCCAGCTCCGTCTTTTTCCTCACCATCCGGTTGCTCATCAATTGATAAAACATTAGCAAAAAAATGCTCGTTCATCGTATTGTGAACATCGTCTTCACTCATATTTAGCTCTTCTGCTATTTCTTTAGAAGTCACATTTCTCATTAGTTTTTGTTCTAACTTTTCAATGGTTTGCTCAATTCGTTTGGCTTTATCTCTTGTATTTCTAGAGAGCCAATCTTCCTTTCTTAATCCATCAATGATGGCTCCTCGAATACGAAAGGACGCATATGTATCAAATTTCAAATCCCTTGTTGGATCAAATTTTTCAAGCGCATCATATAAACCAATCATCCCTAAGCTCTTTAAATCATCTCGTGAAACATTCTTCGGTAAACCAACGGAAATCCTTTGGACATGATAGCTAACAAGCGGCATATATTTTCTTACTAAATAATCACCTGCATCACTGTCTCTTTTGGAAGTCCATTTTTCCCATATGTTTTGTTCCTCGATCGAAGGTGCCTGTCCCATGGTTTCCTCCTCCAAACGACATTGTTCAAATCAATCGTTAAATTAAATACTTTCTTAATATAAACAGTCCTTATTTCTTTCAAACAATAATCGATTTTTTAGTTGCAAAAAAAATCAGCCATTCCAATAAAAGGCTGATCGTTCATTGCTTTCCATTCTACCATTCCTGAGTGCCTTTGTTAACCGTTCGAATGTGTAAGATTTTTGACTTCGGACAAAACTCAATCGTTCGCCCACTATTTCCTCCAACATCCTCTGCCATGATAGCAATTTTTAACTCAGCCAACTCTCTTTTTACCGCTTCTACATTTCTTGGACCTATTCTCATCATGTCACTTGTATTGCTAAATTGAAACATTTGCGCTCCACCTGCAATTTTTGCTTTTAACAAAGAAGGTCTTGCGCCTATTTGAACGAGCTTTTTCACAAGCTCCTTCACCCCGGTATCAGCATACTTTGCAAGATTCATCGTACCGGCTTTAGAAAGGGATGAATCAGGGAGCATAATATGAACAAGGCCTGCAATCTCTTTTACTTGATCATATATGACGACTCCCACGCATGACCCAAGGCCAGATGTTCTAATTCGGTTAGGAGCAGTTACTACATTCATATCCGCTATGCCAACCTTAATAATCTCAACTTTTTCATCCATTATCCCTAACTCCTAAAGATTCAAAGATAATATGAAAGGAGTCCGGGTCAGGCAACAGGAAGAAGTGGCCTCGTACACTTTCACTTATTACAACATCATCTTCATTTAACGCTGTATCAATAACTATTGCATAATCACTTACCTGTGATAGTTCAATCAATCCAAAGCTTATGATAGCGCCAACCATATCAACGCTTAATGCAGGAACAGATGGATACAAAGCCAGGCCAGTAAAATCGGATAGTGAAGACAAATAGGAACCAGATAAGATATTTCCAAGCTCCTGCAAGGCAGAGGTAGCTATTTCATTCTCTGCTAATTGATCAAAGGTAAATTCTTCATCACCAATCATCTGCTTAATGAAGACAGTTGCCTGTTCAGGAGGTAGGACAAAAAACATACTGCCAGGTGCTTCCCCTTCAATACGGAGAAACACCGCAGCAACCACATGATCCGCTCCACCCGAGAGCTCCATCATTTCATCAAAAGTTACAATTTTAACATTGGGAACCTGCATATCTATCTTTTTATTTAAAAGTTTAGAAAGAGCAGTTGCTGCGTGGCCCGCACCAATATTGCCGATTTCTTTTAATATGTCCAAATGAATAGAAGAAAGATTACTAATAAATCCCATTTGGTTATCCTTCAATTCCTTGAGTTGCTTTAAGTTCTTCTGGATTTAAGACCATTTCAAGGTCAAGTAAGATCATTAAACGCTTGTCGACCTTTACCACTCCACTAATATAGTTCGTCTCTTCTGTTCCGACCACTTCTGGCTGAGGTTCAATGGCTTCTGTTTGGACATCTAGAACGTCGTTGGCGGCATCTACGATTAAGCCAACCTCCATATCTTCTAAAGTAACAATAATAACTCTCGTACTGTCAGAATAGGCTTCCTCTTCAATTCCAAAGCGACTTCTTAAATCTATAATAGGAGTAACAACTCCTCTTAAATTAATAACACCCTTTACAAAGTGCGAGCTACTAGGGACTCTAGTAATATGCTGTACCTTTTCAATGGAACGAACCTTGCTCACTGGAATCGCATATTCCTTTCCTTTTAACTGGAAGATAATAAGTTTTAAATCTGCTACTGATGTCTCACTCATGAGACTTCCCCCTCTTTCCTAACATGCTAGACACACTAGAAGTTGTTATTTAATTAGTGCATTGCAATCTACAATGAGTGCCACTTGACCGTCTCCAAGAATTGTTGCTCCTGAAATAGCAAATACATTTGTTAAATAGTTTCCTAGCGACTTTAACACTACTTCTTGCTGTCCAATAAAGGAATCAACCACAAGCCCTGCCATCTTGTCGCCTTTTCTTACAATAATCACGGAGAAAAACTCATCCTCTTCTTCAAAAACAGGAACTTCAAATATATCCTTTAAGAATAGGAGTGGGACTACTTTCCCTCTGAAATCAATTACCTTTTGATTGTGTGCGTTCAGAATATCTTCTTTTTTAACAATTGCTGTCTCTATAATTGAAGAAAGCGGGATTGCGTATTTTTCCTTCTGAATTTCTACTAACATAACAGAAATAATAGAAAGAGTAAGAGGAAGTTGAACGGAGAATACTGAGCCTTCTCCTTCTTTCGAATCAATTGACACGGTACCACCAAGTGATTCAATCGTGTTTTTCACAACATCAAGACCAACGCCTCGTCCAGATACATCGGAGATTTTTTCCGCTGTTGAGAAACCTGATGCAAAGATCAGTTCATATACTTGCTTGTCTGTTAACGTTGCAGCCGTTTGTTCGGTAATAATACCGTTCTTTAATGCTTTATTTAATACTCTTTCACGGTTAATTCCAGCACCATCATCAGATAATTCAATAAACACATGGTTTCCGCTGTGGAAAGCCTTTAAGATAACGGTTCCTTCTTCACTCTTGCCTTTCGCTCTTCTTACCTCAGGTGTTTCCACACCATGGTCTAACGCGTTCCGAATTAGGTGAACAAGCGGGTCACCTATTTCATCAATTACGGTACGATCTAGTTCCGTTTCTGCACCAACAATCTCTAAATTAATCTTTTTCCCTAGATCCCGCGCTAATTGTCGCACCATTCTTGGGAAACGGTTAAATACTGTCTCAACTGGTACCATTCGCATATTTAAGATAATATTTTGAAGATCTCCAGAAATTCGGCTCATTCGCTCAACAGTTTCATGAAGCTCTGAATTATTTAGATCCCTTGAGATTTGCTCTAATCTACCTCTGTCAATGACAAGCTCTTCAAACAAATTCATTAAAATATCTAGTCTCTCAATATTTACACGAATTGTTTTATTACTAGCCTGTTTCACCGATGTTTGCTTTTTCTGTTCCTCTTGTTGAGTAGGTTCTGCTATTTTTACTTCTTCAGTAATAATTACTTCCTGTTTGATTGGTTCAGAAATTGTTTCCGCGGTCGGACGGAGTTGTTCCATGGAAAGAGGGTGAATGTCTACTCTATCAACCTCGGATACTTTCATCACCTTGCTTTGAATATCAGACATTGGTTCTTTTGATACAATCGTTACCGTGAACTCTTGATCAAATTGTTCCTCTTCTAGCTGGTCAACCGAAGGAGTCGATTTAATTACTTCTCCTAGTTTCTCAATCACTTCAAATACCATGAAAACTCTTGCAGCTTTCAACAAGCAATCTTCTCTCAGTGCAATCGTAATTTCATACGTTTGAAACCCTTGTTCGATTGATTGTTGTAGTACCGTATACTCAAACTCATCGTATTCACCTTTTAGTGCACGAGGAGCATCTGGAGCTAATGTTGCAGCTACCTCCTTTGCCCCTTGAGATATAGCTAGCCTTTCTCCCTTTTCAATCAACTTAAGCTTTTCCACTACGGTAGCAACATCACGTTTTCCGTCGCCTCCATCAGCAATCGAAAACACCATTGCCTCTAAATCATCAGTAGCTTCAAACACAACATCAAGAGTCTCAGGTGTAACTGATATTTTTTGGTTTCGAATGGCGTCCAAAACATTTTCCATTTGATGAGTTAGACTAGCTAAGTCTTCGTAACCCATCGTTGCCGACATTCCTTTTAACGTGTGTGCTGAGCGAAAAATATCATTAACAATGCTAAGATCACTTGGATTTTTCTCAAGATCAAGTAATCGTTCATTACAGTTCTGAAGATGCTCTTTACTTTCCTCGATAAAAACCTCTAAATATTGGCTCATTTCCATGCCCAACAGCTCCTTGGAGTTATACGTATTTCATTATTGTTTCTGCAATATTATCAACGTTTTTTACTTCATCTACTAGCTTTGTTGCAATAGCTGCTTTCGGCATTCCAAAAACGATGGATGTTTCCTCTGATTCCGCGATAGCAACTACATTCCCCGACTCTTTCAGCTTGATTAGTCCTTTTGTACCATCTGATCCCATCCCAGTCATGATAACGGAAATCTTTGCATAAGTAGATAGCTCACTACAGGACTCAAACATCACATCCACAGCAGGACGATGGCCATTTCTTGGTGGGGACTGATCTAATTGGATTGCTAAGTTTGCTCCTACCGATTTGAGTTTCAGGTGAAATCCACCTGGTGCAATATAAACAGTTCCTTTTTGGATAATGTCCCCTTCTTCAGCTTCTTTGACATGAACCTCTGAGAGTGAGTCTAATCTTACAGCCAGACTTTTCGTAAATCCTGCCGGCATATGCTGCACTACTAAAACAGGGGCATCAATCGTCTTCGGTAGCTTAGTTATCACTTGTTGAAGCGCACGTGGTCCACCCGTAGATGTACCTATACACACTAGTTTTTTTCCTAATAAAGCATTGAATTGATTCTTTTTACTTGGTTCTATTTTACTATAATCGATATGCTTATTTACAGTGTTTTTTTCCTGACTATCCCGCTTCACAAGCTGCTTTATATTGGCTTTACTTGCAGAAACTACCTTTTCTACCAACTCTTCCTTCACTTTATGCAAGTCTAGAGAAATCGCACCTGATGGCTTTGTAATAAAATCAGTTGCTCCATATTGAATCGCTAGTATCGTGTTTTCAGCTCCCTGTTTTGTTGTACTCGAGAGCATGACGACTGGAGTTGGTTTCTCAGTCATGATTCGTTTTAATGCCTCAATCCCATTTAATATCGGCATTTCAACATCCAATGTTACTACATCTGGCTCAAGTTCTATTACTTTTTTTATTGCATCTTCACCATTTCTTGCTGAGCCAACAACAGTCATTCTTGGATCCTCGGTTAAAAAGTCTTGAATGAGCTTTCTCATAAATGCCGAATCATCCACAATAAGCACTTTAATTTTGCTCATAAACAAGCACTACCTTTCAAACAAAAATCGCTTTAATTTTGAAACAAAATGCGTTTTGGGCTTATCAGAAATTGTTTCAAATTGTCTTGCCTCAAAACGACTTGTCATTTGTTGTAACGCTTTAGCAGCTGGTGCTTTCTCGTTAAAAATAAATGGCGTTTGTTTCTTTACCGCTTGATGGACCTGCCGATCATCCGGTATCATACCGAACTCGATGATTTCACGGTTTAAAAATCGATTGACTACGGTTCGTAATCGTTGAAATGTTTCCATTCCTTCATTTTCAGAATGGACTCTATTGACGATAAGCAAAAATGGCAGACTCGAATCATGTAAATGAATATGCTTCATCATCGCATATGCATCTGTAATTGACGTTGGTTCTGGTGTTGTAACCACTAGAACTTCATCAACTGCGAGGATAAAAGGAACCGTTTCTTTTGTGGCACCTGCCCCCATATCAAAAAGGATGTATTCATAATCTGAAAGAAGATTCGACAAATCCTCTGTAAACTTCATGTGAACCGACTTGTCCATATTAACAAAATGAGTTAAACCTGTTCCACCCGCAACATAATGTAATCCATGAGGACCAGTAGAAACAATTTCGGACAGTGTATTTCGTCCTTCAAAATAGTCCACGATCGAGTAAGATGCAGACTGGCCAATCAAAATATCTATATTCCCCATACCAACATCCATATCAAATAGGAGGACCTTGTATCCTCGACTCGCTAAAGAAATGGAAAAGTTTAATGAGAAATTTGATTTCCCAACTCCACCCTTTCCACTCACGACTGCCAGGGTTTTTGGAGATGGCTTTCCACTCATTTGTTGAATTCTTTGTCTTAACATTTCTGCTTGATCTTTCATGGCTTATTCGACCCCAAGTATCAAATTCGTTACTTGCTCACGATTAGCTGAAATCATATCGTCTGGTACATTTTGTCCGTTTGTAATGTAGGCCACACCGATATGACTAGATTTCATCATATGGAGCATGGCACCATATGTAGATGTTTCATCAGCTTTTGTAAAAATAAATTTATTAATTTTTATTAACGAAAATTGTTCGTAAATATCAATCATGTCTTTTTGTTTGGCTGTTAAAGCTAACACAAGAAATGTTTCCATGTCATGTTCAAAATCAACAACCTTTTTTAAGTCCTCAACATATTGTTGATTCCGAAAGTTTCTGCCTGCGGTATCAATCAATACAATATCGTAATCCTTAAATGCTTCACACGCTTGCTTGTAATCTTCCAGACTGTAGCAAACCTCTAATGGGACATTTAAAATTTTCGCATACGTTTTTAACTGGTCAATGGCTGCAATTCGATACGTATCGGTAGTGATTAACGCTACCCTTTTTTTATACTTCAGAGCACACTCAGCAGCAATTTTGGCTAACGTTGTCGTCTTTCCAACACCCGTTGGTCCGACAAGGTTTATATATTTTTTCGTAAAGGAAATCCCACCAAATGTGAGAGTACTTAAACGATCATATAATTCTTGGCGCAACCACTTATTTACTTCTCTTTCGTTTGCCCCCGAACCATTTGAATACCATTTTTGTAAAAGGGAAGAAATAAGTTCATCTCTTATGTCTTTTGGAACTTCCTGATCAAGCAACCGCTGCCCACACTTCTGTATAGGTTCTGGAAGAGGGAGATCTGGTTGCTGCTCTGTGATTGTTTGTAGCATTTTTTTTAAACCTGCAATTTCTGCAAGCATGTCTTCGTCAACCTTTATATCCCCTCCGCTTGTCGGTTGCTTAGGTAAGGGCTTAGTGATAGAGGGTTCTGCACTCCTGATCGGTAATGGAACCACTTCTCTATCTACTATTGTAGGCAATGGCTTTACAAGAGGCTTTACCTTTACCTTTGGCTGTTCAAATTGCATTTTTCTTTCGGCTTGAATCACTTCATCAATGGCCGCGATGACTTCAATATTTTCCTTTTTAAAAAAACCTAAGAATCCCCCGGTTGTGACAATCTTAGAATTTAAAATAACTGCATCGTTTCCAAGTTCCGCTCGAATTTGCTTCATAGCTTCAGGCATATTCGGAGCTGTATATTTTTTTACCTTCAATCTATATTCACCACCCCAACGCTTTGTACTTCTACATTCGCTTCAAGCTCATTGTATGAGAGAATCGGTATCTGTGGAAAATATCGCTCTGTTAACTGTCTAACGTACATTCTTACAGCTGGTGAACATAGCACAATTGGCGATTGTTCCATAATAGATAACTGTTCTACCTGAGTAGCCAGTGATTCTAATATAGATTGTGATACAGATGGATCAAGTGCTAAGTAGTTCCCATGCTCTGTTTGTTGAATGTTATCGACAATTAGCTTTTCAATTTTCCCCGAAACAGTCACCACTCGAATCGTTTGACCACCGGCACGGTATTGATTGGTAATTTGTCGCGCTAGTGCTTGTCGAACGTATTCAGTTAGCAAATCGGTATCGGTAGTTACCTTTCCAAAGTCGGCAAGTGTTTCAAATATAATTGGTAAGTTTCTGACAGATACATTTTCACGAAGAAGCTTTCCAAGTACTTTTTGGATTTCACCTACTGTTAAAGGATTAGGTGTAACCTCTTCTACCAAAATCGGATAGCTTTCTTTTAAATGATCGATTAACTGCTTCGTTTCCTGGCGACCCAGTAACTCATGTGCGTTGTTTTTTATTACTTCAGTAATATGAGTCGATACAACAGAAGGGGGATCGACGACTGTATACCCGAAAATTTCCGCTTGCTCTTTTACTTCCTCAGTAATCCATTTAGCTGGTAAGCCAAACGAAGGCTCTACCGTATCAATTCCCTCGATACTATCATCGTCAATGCCAGGGCTCATCGCTAAGTAATGATCCAATAACAGCTCACCTCTAGCCATTTCGCTCCCCTTAATCTTTAAACGATACTCATTTGGTTGAAGCTGAATATTGTCCCGGATTCGCACAACAGGTATCACAAGACCAAGTTCGATAGCAAGCTGTCTGCGGATCATGACAATCCGATCGAGTAAATCTCCGCCCTGATTCGAATCAGCTAAAGGGATTAACCCATAACCAAATTCAAATTCAATTGGATCTACATTAAGTAGACTTACCACACTTTCTGGCTTCTTCATTTCATCTGTCTGAATTTCTTCTTCCATTTCTTGAATCTCTGTGATGTCCTGCTTAGGAACTCTAGAGAACATATACCCACCAAATACTAAAAGTCCTGCGATTGGAATGGTTAATATATCTTCTATCGGCGTAAATAGACCAAGTATAAAGATTGTTCCACCGGTAATATATAGCATTTTTGGATACGCCATTAACTGACCCGTAATATCTGTTCCTAAATTCCCATCTGAAGCAGCTCTTGTCACAACAATACCTGTCGCAGTTGATATTAATAACGCAGGCAGCTGACTAACAATTCCATCTCCTACCGTTAGTAAAGAGAATTGTTTTGCTGCATCAGCTATTGGTAAACCAAGTTGGGTCACACCAACAACAATTCCGAAAATCAAGTTGATCATTACGATAATGATCCCGGCAATGGCATCTCCCTTAACAAACTTACTTGCTCCGTCCATCGCTCCATAAAAATCTGCTTCCCTACTAACTTTTTCACGACGATCTTTTGCCTCATGTTCAGATATCATTCCTGCATTTAAGTCTGCATCTATACTCATTTGCTTACCAGGCATAGCATCAAGTGTGAATCTCGCCGCTACCTCAGATACACGCTCTGACCCTTTTGTAATAACAATGAATTGAATAATAACAAGAATAATAAACACAACAATCCCAACAATTACATTTCCACCAACTACGAAAGATCCAAAGGTTTCAACCACTCCACCTGCTTCCCCATGTGTAAGGATTGCCCTTGTTGTTGATACATTAAGCCCCAATCTATAAAGAGTTAACAGTAATAACAAGGATGGGAAAACAGAAAATTGTAGAGGTTCCTTCATATTCATACTATTTAACAGCACAAGAAGAGCCAATGAAATATTCAGCATAATTAGTATGCTTAATAGCCATGTTGGGAAAGGGATAATGAGCATCGCGACAATTAATATTACGCCTACTACTACCGATAAATCTCGTCCTGACATCACTATCTCTCCTCAAGTAATACAATAATATCTTTATATCTTTTGCTTTGTTTTATAAACAAATGCTAGAATTTCTGCAACTGCCTTAAAAAACTCCTCTGGAATTGCTTCTCCAATTTCTGCTTGACTGTACAATGCTCTTGCTAATGGACGGTTTTCCATCATAACGACATCATGCTCTTTAGCGATCATCTTAATTTTTTGAGCCATAAAATCTACTCCCTTGGCTACTACAAATGGAGCATCCTGCTTTGTTTCATCATATTTTAAGCAAATAGCATAATGGGTTGGATTCGTAATAACAACGTCCGCAGTTGGAACATCCTGCATCATTCTTCGCATCGCCATTTCACGTTGTTTTTGCTTAATTTTTCCTTTTATTTCGGGATTCCCTTCGATGTTCTTATACTCATCTTTTATATCTTGTTTAGACATTCGAATCTTTTTTTCAAAGTCGTATTTTTGATACATATAATCAAGGATGGAAAGAAATAAAAGGGCAGCAGAAGCAATCAGTCCCATTTGTACGGTTAAACCTGCTAACGTAATCATAGAAGCGCCTATGGATTTTTGTGACAGTATTAAGATGTCTTCTTTCCGATTCCAAAGTACAGCAAAGGTGACTCCACCGACAAAACTAATTTTCAACATGGACTTTAGTAGCTCTACAATCGCACGCATCGAAAAGATATTCTTTGCTCCCTTTATCGGATCAAGCTTCTCAAGCTTAGGCTGAATCGCTTCTGTCGAGAAAAGAAATCCAAACTGAGCAAAATTCGATGCGACACCAGCCACCATAGCTACTGCCATAATTGGTGCTAAAATAAGAACCATTTCACTAAGAATTTCGAGAAACATCATTTGAATATTGCTTTCGGTTATCTCTAGCTTCATATATTCTTGGAAAGAATGTTGAAATAATCGAAAAATGATATCCTTTATATAACCACCTGCAAAGAAAAGGAACAAGAAAACAGCAAGTAAGACGACGGCTGTGTTCACATCCTGACTTTTAGCAACCTGACCTTTCTTCCGAGACTCCTGCCGTTTCTTTGGGGTAGCTTTTTCTGTTTTTTCCCCTGAAAAGAACTGTAAATCTAAACGAAGGGTTTTCAAGCTACAGACCCCCAATCAATTCCATTAACCCTCTCATCGTTGTTAACATGGTTTCAAATAGTGTCGCAACAGCACCCATTAATATACTCATTACAGCAATAAGAACAATAAAACCAACACCTAATTTTAAGGGAAGACCCACTACAAAAATATTTAGCTGTGGTACTGTCCTTGCTACAATTCCGAGGGCAACATCGACCAAAAATAGGCTTCCAACAACCGGTATAGATAATTGGAGGGCAACACCAAACATTTTTGAAATGGATGAAAGTATGTAATTAGGTATGTTTGCATCTCCTAATGGAATCCAAGCTTGCTCCAATGGAATAAATTGATAACTAAAATAAATTCCATCAAGTAAAAGATGATGTCCGTTTAATGCCAATAAAAAGAACAATGATATCGTATATAAATATTGCCCCATTAATGGACTCTGTGTTCCCGTCTGAGGGTCAATAACATTTGCAATCGCCAACCCCATCTGGAAATCAATAAAGCCGCCTGCTATTTGGATGGCCGCCATAATGACATAAGCAATAAAACCTAACATAATACCAATCATTGCTTCTTTTATAATCAATAAAAAGTAAGCACCGTTTATTTCTAAAACCGGTGCATCAAATGTAAAGATCATAATCCATGACAAGAAAAACCCCAGTCCGACCTTATGAGTAGTCGGAATCGAACGATAAGAAAATAATGGCATTAATAAGAAAAAAGATGTAACCCTTACAAACACTAATAAAAATGCCGGGAACGTTGGAAGAAAGTCTACCATAGGTTATCCCACATACCTTGTTAAATTAGTAAAGATTTCGTTTGCATAGGATAGCATATGACTTAGCATCCAAGGTCCAAAAAATACTAATCCTAGCAAAACTGCAACAATTTTTGGAACGAAAGCAAGCGTTTGTTCCTGAATTTGCGTCGTCGCTTGGAATATACTTACAATTAAACCTACTATTAAAGCCAATGCAAGCAAGGGACCACAAATCATTATGACCATCCAAATCCCCTGTTCAGCAATGGTAATTACACTATCTGGAGTCAATCCAATCACCTTCTTAGAAGCTATCTAGTAGTGATTTAACCACTAAGTACCAACCGTCTACTAAAACAAATAGCAATATTTTAAATGGTAAAGAAATCATAACCGGTGGAAGCATCATCATTCCCATGGACATTAACACACTTGCAACGACCATATCAATTACTAGAAATGGAATAAAAATCATAAAACCTATTTGAAACGCTGTCTTTATTTCACTGATTGCAAACGCTGGTACAAGAGTGGTTAAAGGAATATCAGCCACCGTTTCTGGTCGCTCAGCCTTTGAATATTCAAGAAAAAGAGCCAAATCCTTTTGTCTCGTATGTGCACTCATGAACTCTTTTAGTGGCAAGGAAGCTCTTGAATAAGCTTCTTCAAGATTGATTTCTTCATTAAATAAAGGTGTTAACGCTTGATCATTGACTTCTTGAAAGGTTGGCGCCATGATAAAAAAGCTTAAAAATAAAGCTAATCCAATTAACACCTGATTCGGTGGCATTTGTTGCGTAGCAAGCGCCGTTCTGACAAAGGAAAGAACGATTACAATTCGGACAAAGGAAGTCATCAGAACCAAAATACTAGGAGCCAAGGAAAGAACGGTAAGCATTAACAGTAGCCTAACTGAGGTAGACACATTTTCAGGATCGCTGCCGTTAAAAAACTCCATAAATTCATTCATCGCTTGTCTGACCCTTTCTTTTCCATTTCATCAAAAAGCTTTTTCCTCCCTTTAGAGAGCTCCTCAAGCTGGGCTTTTAACGTAGAGGAAAATGACGCTTCTTCCCTACTAGAACCTTGTTTTATATTTCGCGTTCTTTCAATTAGCTTTGTCACAATATCGCTTGGTTGAACAAGCTGGTCCATTCGATCGTTATAATCATTAATGATTTGACGCGCTTCGTCCTCATCATCGATTTCTTTTAGAAGCTTTACATCCTCGCCTACTCCGACTACTAACACACGATTGCCTATTTTCACAATTTGAATGGAACGATTGGTTCCTAGAGCTGTTCCACCTAAATTCTCCACAAGTTGATTACTTGAGAAGGAACGACTTCTTTTATTGATAAATTTTAATATTGCATACAATAATGCAATGACAAATATTGTTGCAAAAATCATTTTTAAGAAGTCCCAGAAGGTCAAACCAACAGTTGATGTATTTTCATTATTATCAGTAGTTGTTTCCTCATTATTTTCTACTTCTTTCAATTGATCTTCACTACATTTGCTTTCGTCCTCTAAGCAGTCCTTAATACTGTTAAATTGCTCTGCGAAGGCTCCTTGATTGGAGCCCTGCAAAGCAATAAGTACTAGAAGCAACACTTTGAAGAATAACTTTCCTTTTTGCAATGCGCTGCACCTCTAATTTTAATTATTAACCAAGTGTTTTTGAGATAGCTTCAATTACACGATCCGCTTGGAAAGGTTTTACGATAAAGTCCTTTGCTCCCGCTTGGATTGCATCAATAACCATTGCTTGCTGACCCATAGCAGAACACATAATGACCTTTGCATTTGGATTAATTTTTTTAATTTCCTTTAATGCAGTAATTCCATCCATTTCTGGCATCGTGATATCCATTGTCACTAGGTCTGGGCTTGTCTCTTTATATTTTTCAACTGCTTGAGCTCCGTCAGCCGCTTCTCCAACAACTTCATATCCATTCTTCGATAGTATGTCCTTTATCATCATTCGCATAAATGCAGCATCGTCAACAATAAGAATTTTATGTGCCATAAAAATTTTACCCCCAAAAGATTATCTTAGTTTTTTTATTCGATCACTCTGACTAATGATGTCTGTTACGCGAACACCAAAGTTTTCATCAATGACAACAACCTCACCTTTTGCAATTAGGCGATTATTAACAAGAATATCCACTGGTTCTCCTGCTAGTTTGTCCAATTCAATAATTGAACCTGAAGATAACTCAAGAATTTCTTTAACTGACCGTCTTGTACGACCAAGCTCAACTGTTACCTGAAGAGGAATATCTAACAGCATATCAAGGTTTTTAGACTCTGATTGCTGAAGTGGTGGATATTGCTCAAAACTTGAAAAACTTGCTGGCTGTACATTTGGCTGTGCCCCTATTGAAGCATAAGGTGACCCAAAATGCTGTGGTCCTTGTGGATACGCCTGATTTATTGGCGCTTGGTAAACCCCGAGTGGTGGTACTTGGCCCCATTGCTCTTGGTTCGAATGAGCTTGTGTAGGTGGTTGCATTTGCCCACCATACCCTCCTTGCATTGGAGGTTGATGTGATGCACTAGGAATTGGTGTAGGCTCCGATAGGTCATTAGACCCAGGATCTTTCGTATCCTCTATTTTATCTGATTCCATTTCATTTGTGGGACTCGGATTTAACAATTCTTCCACTAGTCCTTTTGCAAATTCTAATGGTACCAATTGCATGATACTTGAGTCGATTAAATCTCCCACTTTTAGTCGGAAAGATATCTTTACTAACATATCATCGACTGGAAGTCTGTCTGTCCCTTCCCCTTCAAGTACATTTAATATGTCAATCGAAGGCGGTGAAATATCTACCTTTTTACTAAAAATGGTCGACATCGATGTGGCTGAAGATCCCATCATTTGATTCATCGCTTCTTGCACTGCACTTAATTGAATTTCTCCCATTAGATCGGCTGGTTGTATCCCATCCCCACCTAACATTAAATCAGCTATAATCGCTGCATCGGACTGTTGAATAACTAAAAGATTAGTTCCTGAAAATCCTTCAGTATAGCTCACTTGTATCGCAACATATGGTTGTGGGAATTCCTCTGCCAGTCTACTCTTTGGTATAACAACAACACTAGGTGTTGTAATATCTACTTTTTGATTTAGAAGAGTTGATAGTGCTGTTGCTGAACTACCAAACGAAATATTACCAATTTCCCCAAGAGCATCTTGTTCCATCGAAGAAAGATAATCTTCCACATTAATGGCTTCTTCTTTCACAGCCATATCATTATCAGGTTCATCTGTTCCTCTTAGAAGAGCATCTATTTCATCTTGTGAAAGCATGCCATCACTCACCATCATCGTCTCCTCCCTTCAATGTGTCTAATACTTGCACTGCAAGCTTTTTATTTACCTTTCCTGGTTGAGCTAAGAATTTAGGTATATCTCCAACTTTTATCGTTAATGCTCCATCAATTGCCTGATTCAACTCAATCACATCACCTATATCTAGCATAAGGAAATCTTGGATGGATATTTCCGAATGTCCAAGCTCTGCTGAAATAGGCACGGTAGCTGTTTGAATTCTTTTTTCTAATTGTGCAATCTCCTGTGGTTCTCTTTCCTTCTTTTCTGTTTGCATCCAATAGTGAACAGAAAGCTTTGGAATGATTGGTTCTAACACAACATGAGGAATACAAATATTGATCATTCCAGTTGTTTCCCCAATCACGGTATTAAGTGAGATTACGACAACCGTCTCATTTGGAGATACCATTTGCAGAAATTGAGGATTCACCTCAAACGCAGCTAAGTAAGGATCAATTTCTGAAATCGTTGACCAAGCTTCCTGTAAGTTTTCAAAGGATTTTTCAAACGTATTGGACATGATCTTTGTTTCGATTTCTGTTAAATTCTCTACTTTATTGATACTGGACCCTCTTCCACCCATAAGGCGGTCTAGCATTGCATATGCAATATTTGGATTCACTTCCATTAGGATTCTTCCTTCAAGTGGCGGAACCTCGAAAACGTTTAAGATTGTCATTTTCGGAATGGAGCGAATAAATTCCTCATAAGGAATTTGGTCTGCTGATGCAACAGATATTTGCACATACGTACGTAATTGAGCAGAGAAGTATGTGGTTAACAAACGAGCAAAATTTTCGTGTATTCGCGTTAAACTACGGATTTGATCTTTCGAAAATCTTAGTGCTCTTTTAAAGTCATACACACGAACTTTCTTCTCGGATTGCTCCTTTTTCAACTCATCCGCATCCATTTCCCCTGTTGAAAGTGCCGATAGGAGAGCATCTATTTCACTCTGTGAGAGTACTTCACCTGACAAATTTCCTCACCTCCGTTCTTCCTCTCTAAGGTTACAATCTTACTGGAGGAGAGATTCAGTAATATACACATGCTCTACTTTTCCTTCTTGCATAATCTCAGAAATCTTTGTTTTCAAGTCATTCTCCAGCTTTTGTTGACCTTCTTTACCTTTTAAATCCTCTGCTGTTTTTTCAGACAGCTCTAAAATAATGATATTTTTCACCTGGAAATCTCTTTTTTCTAATTCTTCTTTTGCTGTTACACTATCTGTTTGAATTTTGAATGAGATACGAATAAAGTCATTACTAGCAAGATTTGCTGTCATTTGCGGAATGTCTACTGATGCTTCTAACACTTCATCAATGGTTAATTCCTTTTCTTTATCTTCCCCAGTTACCTTAAGAATCACTACAACTGCTATGGCACCAACCAGTGTAATTGCTACTAGCAAGATTGCCATAATCATGACTAGCTTATTTTTCTTCATTTTCTTTATCCTCCACCTGAAGCCGTCCTAAAAGGTTGACAGATTGATAAAACTTCTGTATTGCTTCATAAACTTGATCCTCTGCCTCTTTTACGACATATTTCCGCCCGTTTGAAAGCGTGATGGTCGTATCGGGAAAAGATTCGATTGTTTCTATAAAAACAGCATTTAACATGAATGGTTTGCCATTTAGACGGGTTACTTTAATCACGGCTATTATTAGGGTTGAGAGTTTGGTCTCAACCCTATCCCTCCCTTAGCTTATCGTTTTAAGTTTACAAGCTCTTGTAAGATTTCATCTGAAGTTGTAATAATACGTGTATTTGCTTGGAATCCTCTTTGTGCAGAAATCATTTCAGTAAATTCTTCCGAGAGGTCAACGTTTGACATTTCTAATGTTCCAGCTGCGATTGAACCTCTTCCTTCACCTGCTACATTAATATTTGCGACACCAGAGTTAATGGACTCTTGGAAAAGGTTTCCCCCAGCCTTTGTTAAACCTGATGAGTTGCTGAATTTAGCAAGAGCAAGTACACCAAGAGTTCTAACTAGACCGTTTGAGTATACCCCATTGATTTCACCGAGTGAACCAATGTTAAAGCTTTCTAGTGAACCTTCTGTGTTACCGTTAGGGTTAACTAGAGCACTTGTGCTTCCAGCTACTTGTGTTAATTGTGAGAAATCTAGGTTAACACCGTTAATTGTAGTAGTTCCAATGGTAATATTAGTAGTTCCACTTTGCGGGTCTACCGTACCTGAACTAAAATCTAGAGTCATAGTAGGTGTATCAAATGTGCCGTCAGCTAATTGAGCTGGCTTGTTTACGTAAACACCCCACTCATTATCGCCTGTCTTTGCAAAATGAACATCGATTCTGTGCGCTTGTCCTGTATTATCTACCACTTGAACTTGCTGTGTAAACGGTGCACCATTGCTAACCGAGTTACTTGCTAAATTACCAGAAATCGCAATATTACTTGTAGTAACTGGTGGTAATACTGCATTTACGTTAACTGCCACATCACCAAGCTGATTCGTAGCGTTTCCGTTTGCATCGACTGTGAATGCTTGTACTTTGTAGCCATCGCCATTCACTAATGTACCATTATCATCTAGATAGAAGTTTCCAGCTCTTGTATAGAACTGTGCATCTCCTTGATTCACCATAAAGTAGCCATCACCTGAGATCGCTAAGTCAAGAGAGCGACCTGTTGTTTGTAAGCTTGATTGTGTGTGAATCGTATCGATCGTTGCTAGTGTTGACCCTAGACCAACTTGTAATGGGTTTTTACCACCACGGTTGTCTTGTGCTGCACTTGCCCCAGAAATTGTTTGATTCATTGTGTCTTTAAATGTTACACGACCTTTTTTGAAGCCATACGTATTTACGTTTGCAATATTGTTACCAATAACATCTAACTTAGTTTGGAAGTTTTTCATTCCACTAATTCCTGAATACATTGAACGTAGCATTATTCGTTTCCCCTTTCATAGTAAGCTACTTCTATCGGTCAGTAGCTTGTTGGCCTCCAATTGGTCCAGCCAAAACATTTATTCTAAAATAATCGTTCCATTGATATTTGTAAAAATTTGTGCAGTTGCTTCCTGCCGATCCATAGCCGTTATCACTGTATTATTCTTTGCACTGATAATAAGGGCTGCATCCTGTAACAATACGAGCGAATCTTTTACACCCATTTTCTTCGCTTCATTTACTTTCTCTTGAATTTGACCCCACTTGGCCTCATCAATTTGAATTCCCCTTTGGGACATTCGTTCTTTTGCATGTTTACTTAACGTTAGTTTTTCTGGTTGTAATGCTTTCTGTAAATGCTGTGAGAAAGAGTCCGTGCTCGTAGGTTTAGATGTAACCGATCTTAGTGGATGGTTACTAATCGGCTGCGAATGAATCGGTCTAAACATAGACTTGTCCATTCAAACCATTCCTTTACGCTTCTATTTTGGTAATGCTTGTGCTTGACACACTCTCTCCATTTTCTAGCTGAAATAAAGATTTCCCGTCTTTAAAAGAAACAGATGTTACCTTGGCTTGCTTTACTTCATTGTTTTCAGAAGAATAAGTAACCGTTTTGCCTATCATCATACTTGCTTGTAAAAGCATGGTGTCACCTTTTGTATCGTTGATTTGCGAAATGTTACCCGAAGTTAAACTCGTCCCATCCTCTAATAGGAACTCCGCTATTCCATCAGTAAATTTCAAAGAGACAATTTTTCCCGTTCCTTGTTCTATTTCGGACCTACTCCCATCTTCAGATTCTGTAAGCTTATGCCAACTAACCTCTTTCCCAATGAATTGACTGTACGAAATCAATTGGTTTTGTTCTTGAGCGCTAACTAATGATTCAATGGACTTATTCATATTCGTCATTTGTTCAAGGCTCGTAAAGGTAGCCATTTGCGCAATAAAGTCCTTATCCTGCATTGGGTTTAAAGGGTCTTGATTTTGCAACTGAGTCATTAAGATTTTTAAGAAATCATCTTTTCCTAATGAATCTGAACCAGTTTGACGCTTAGTAGCTTGATAGTTTGATAGTAAAAGGGATGAATTAATCGTGTTTGCCATTTGTTTCACCTACACTTCCGTATTTAAGAGTGCTTCTTCAAAGGATGAGATAAAATCTTGATCAGATGTTTGCTCTTCCTTTCGTTCAGCTTGTTCCTTCCTTGCTTGTTCTTGTTCACCATCTCGATTTAAGAATCGCTCTTGGCCTGCTGTTTGCTGAGATATCTCCACACGTTCAACCTGAATGTTTTGAGAATTAAACGCTTGTTTCAATTGGTTTAGTTGCCCTTCAATCGCTTCCTTTGCCGCCTGCGTTGATGTGACAATTTTCGCAACCATAACAGAATCCTGTTGAATAATCTCAATTCGCAACGAACCTAAATGACCTGGATTTAGCTGTAGAAACAATCTTTGAACACCATTTACATTTGAAAATTGACTTCTAGCTAAAATACTCTCAAACTGCTTTATTAATTGTTCCGTTTGAACTTGCTTTGTTCCATTTGGAAGAGTTAGTGTCAATTGTTCCGGTCTTGACATCTGAATAAATTGAACGGAACCAGTGATTATATCTGCTTTTGTTGTAGAACTCGTACTCGTTGGTTCTTCTTTCAAAGAGGAGCCTGTACTAATACTTGAAAAAGTTTGCTTTAAGAAGGCTAGTCTCGAAGCAGCTTGGTTACTTTTTAACGTGTTTCCCTCAAGGATGCTAGTTAACTTTGCACTTAACGCCTTAAAATCTAGTTTGCTAGATTCCTCATTTAAAGAGTCTTGATTTTTGGCCATAAGTTCATATAGCTTTGATGCCCTTATTAGTTTTAAAGAGTCCTTATCAAGAACGTTCCCCAGCTGGCTCGCTGTTAAATCACCCATTTTTTCTATGATTTGAAGCAGCTTGGCTAAATCACTTTGACCTTCTCCACCTTCAATTTGAAGCTTCTCCATTACATTAGACAACAGATTTTGAAATTGGATATGACTCATTCCTAAATAATTCTCAATCATCGTAAGTAAATCTTCGTTACTATTTGAAATCAATTGATCTAGCAGCTGTAAACCCTCTTCCACATCTAAGAGATCATCCTTAGATAAAAAGGCTAAAAGGTCTTTTACGTCGGTAGCAGTTATTTTCACTGACGCGTTATCATTCGATGTCTCTTCTACAGAAGCAGTAACTGATTGGAGAAGATTTGAGAAGGATGATTTCTCCTCGCTCGTAGAAGCCTTGTTCAACTGTGAAGCAAGCTTTTGCGTGAAACCTAGGCTCTCGATTTGCATGTTTTCATTTTCACCTCCTTCTAATGAAATAAAAGGTTACTCTTCGTTGCTTTCAGCTGTTAGAAGCTCTGTATATTTTGCAGCATCCTCTGCTGTCATATTTTCCATAATCGCAGCGAGTTGATCTGATTTAATGGTTGTTAGTATTTTTAGTGCTTCTTGTTCACTCATAGCTGTAATAATTGGTGCCGCCTTTTTCGCAGACATCGTTTCATACGTTTTAATAATATCTTTAAAAGCTCGCTTGTTTTCCTCTTGAATTGCCAAAAGTTCATCAATTTGTTGCTGTAGTTGTTCTTTTTCAAGATTTGACCGCTCTACCTGAGCATCTTTACCTTCAATTTCAGATTCCAGTTTTTCAATCTTTGCCTCTCGATCCTTGATCTCACCTTCTAATGCGATTACGCTCTTTTCCCACTCTTCCTCCGATTGTGTTCCTTCTTCTGTAATTAGCGAGGAAACGAATGGAATCTGTGCACCAAGCTCTTTGGACTTTTCAAATACATTTACCCCAGCAAAGCTTAAAACGACTAACGCAACTGTGACTAAAAACAAGAAGGGAATAAGAAAGACAAAAATGAACATTTGAAATTTATTCGATTTCTTTTCTTCTATTACTTCGATTTCCTTTGCCATTCTATCACCTAACCTTCTCGATTCATGTACATTTGTATCGAGATATCGTCCATATGTTTACCTTCAATTACTTTTATATCCTCGGTAAATTTCAAGTAATCCTTTTCACGGATTTTTTCATATTTCTTTACTTCTATATTTTTTTCTAACAATTTTTCCTGAAATAGCAGCATTCTGTTTCTTGCGTTGATAACCATCTTTTGATAGTGATCAATCATCTTTTCGATATTACTGATGAACTGTTGGTGATGACGAATCTCTTGAATGGATAGTCCTCCATGAAGCCGCTCAGACTGATAAACTTCAAGATCCTCTTTCCTTTTTAACAGCTCATACAGCTTTTCTGCCACTTCCTCAAACTTTCGAACTGAATCTTGGTAGATAGATACAGCTTCATCTTTTTCACGTTCTTTTACAGCGAGGATTTTATGAAACTTGAACTCATATCTCATTATTAGTCACTTCTTCCAAGTAATTCATATAACGATTGGACACCTTCTTCAAAGGATACCTTTTCATCTGTTGCTTGCTTAATAAACGAAATAATTTTAGGATACGAAGCAATGGCATCATCTATTTCTTTTGAAGAGCCTCGTTTATAGGCACCGATATTTATCAAATCCTCAGAATTGATATAGGTACTTAACAGCTCTCTCAGTTTTTCAGCAGACTTTTTATGGGCTTCAGGTACTATATTATTCATGATTCTACTCACGCTTTTCAGCACATTAACGGCCGGATACTGACCCTTATTAGCTAATGAGCGATCTAGAACAAAGTGTCCGTCCAATATCCCACGAACGGTATCCGCAATCGGCTCATTCATGTCATCCCCATCAACTAGTACCGTATAAAACGCCGTAATTGATCCATGCTTGTTCGTTCCTGTTCTCTCTAATAATCTTGGTAAAATCGCAAAGACAGAAGGTGTATACCCTTTCGTTGTCGGTGGCTCCCCAATGGCCAATCCTACTTCACGCTGTGCCATCGCAACCCTTGTCACTGAGTCCATCATCATCATGACGTTTAAACCCCTGTCACGAAAATATTCAGCAATCGCGGTTGCCGTAAAAGCACCCTTGATTCTCATCAGTGCTGGCTGGTCAGAAGTTGCGACAATAACGATTGACCTTGCTAAGCCCTCAGGTCCTAAATCCTTTTCGATAAACTCTCGAACCTCACGACCACGTTCACCAATTAATGCGATCACATTCAGATCAGCATTTGTATTACGCGCAATCATTCCAAGTAATGTACTTTTACCTACACCACTCCCGGCAAATATTCCTACACGCTGACCCATACCGACTGTTAGAAGACTATCGATTAATCGAACTCCTACTTCTACAGGTTCAGATATCGGTGGTCGTGTCATTGGATTAGGTGGATCCTGGTCTGTTCCAACCGACCCAAGCCCTTTTGGAAGTTGACTCCCATCAAGAGGTTGACCTAAAGAATCTAGTACGCTACCAATTAAAGCTGGACCTATCTTCACCTCTAATGGCTTCAATGTTGCCTCTACCAAACAGCCCGGGGAGATTTCATTTAAGCTTGTATACGGCATAAGCAGTATATTTTCATCCTTAAAACCAACAACCTCAGCTTGAATTTTCCGGTTGTTTTTGCCGATATGAATGTAACAAACATCACCGATTGAGCTTTCTGGTCCTTGTGATTCAATCATTAGACCTACGACACGCTTCACTCTTCCATAGCGCTTAAACGTTTTCATCTGATCAATTTGTCCCAACAAATCGACAGCTAGCACTCTATTCACTCTCCAATAGTTCGTAAAGTTTTCTTTTGATTTCATCGAGCTGTTGATCCACACTTGCATCAATACGACCATTTGCAGATTCAATAATACAGCTCTGTTCTGTTAGCTCACTATCAGGAAAAATATATAGTTCCGTCTCCTTTGGAAAGATTCGAATTAAATCTTCCTTTTGGACAAGTAAAAATTCGTAGTGTGATGGATGAACATGAAGCTGAATTTCACGATACTCTCTTGCTTCTTTTAATGCTTTTTTCACTATCGGTAAAAACTGCTCCGAATCACCTGTTAGTGAATCAGCAATAATTTTTTCAGCGACCTTAAGGGCAAGAGACAGAATCGTTCGTTCACTTGAATCAATCTTCTTCTCGTAGTCATACTTTGACAAGGTAACCGTTTCCTTCGCTTGTTCTATGATGGCTTGCGCTTCATTGTATCCAAGCTGTTTTCCTTCTTCATGACCTTGCATAAAGCCTGAAGTTTGGGCTTGTTCAGCCATCGCTTGTAACTCAAGTTGAAACGATTGTTGCTCTTGCTCCATTTGTTCGTGAATTTGAGCCGCATATTCCCTAGCTTCTTGAACGATTCTGTACGCTTCACTTTGCGCTGCCGCAAGAATTCTCTCTCTCTCTTGATAACTTACAAAAGATGACTCTTCTTCTTTTTCATCGGTGTTATTCTTGATTGCTTTAATCGAAATCACTTTGTTTTCGTTGGAAAATTCTTGTGGTACCCACGTTGATTTAATGAGCCTAGACAATGATATCGTCACCTCCACCACGAGCAACCACAATTTCTCCTGCTTCTTCTAAACGACGAATGATGGCAACAATTCTTGACTGTGCTTCTTCCACATCACGTAGACGAACTGGTCCCATAAACTCCATTTCATCCTTAAAGCTTTCAACCATGCGTTTCGACATATTTCCAAACACGATGTCCTTGACTTCGTCGCTTGATACTTTTAGAGACAGCTTTAGATCTTCATTATCACAGTCACGAATAACCCTTTGAATCGCACGGCTATCAAGTGTAACAATATCTTCAAATACAAACATCCTTTTCTTAATTTCTTCCGCTAACTCTGGGTCTTGAATCTCAAGTGCATCTAGAATCGTTCTTTCGGTTGCACGATCGACACCATTTAACACTTCCACCACAGCCTCAATACCGCCCGTTTGTGTGTAGTCCTGTGTCACAGATGAAGAAAGCTTTCGCTCTAAAATTTGCTCAACTTCATTGATTATTTCAGGAGATGTACTATCCATTACTGCAATTCTTCTAGCAATATCAGCTTGAACTTCCTGAGGAAGCTCAGATAAAATTTGACCTGCTTGAGCCGAATCCAAATAAGATAAAATAAGTGCAATCGTCTGTGGATGCTCATTTTGAATAAAATTAAATATTTGTCCTGGATCAGCTTTTCGAGCAAAGTCAAAAGGTCGAACTTGAAGGGATGAAGTTAAACGGTTAATGATAACAGCTGCCTGTTCAGTCCCTAGCGCTTTTTCAAGAACCGTTTTTGCATATCCGATACCGCCTTGTGATATATAGTCCTGAGCTAGTGCGATATTATGAAATTCCTCTAGAATCTCCTCTTTTGCGGTAGATTCTACTTTTTTTACTCCAGAAATTTCTAACGTTAATTTTTCTATCTCTTCTTCACTTAAGTGTTTATACACTGATGCAGACACATCCGGCCCAAGTGAAATGAGAAGAATGGCTGCTTTTTGTTTACCTGTTAATTCCTTTTGATCTCTTTTTGCCACCTTCACTCACTCCTCCTAGTCTTCAGCAATCCATGAACGCAATAGTTTTGCGAAATCCTCTGGCTTTTCTTTCGCCATTTTTTCTAGCTGTTTCTTTCTCAACGATCCTTCTGTTTCTTCCTTGTCTTCATCAAGGTCACGAATAGAAATAGGCGTGTAGTTATCAAATGCCACATCTTCTTCCTCTTGTGCCTTCTTCTTTCTAGCACGCATAAACAGAATAATTAACACAATTATAGTAGCTAGAAGGACTCCACCGATTGCGTATACCCACCATGGAATAGATGCTGTTTGAGTATCTTCAAATTCTACCTTTCCGTTAAATGGTTGAACTGATACTAGAATCTTGTCCTGAATTGCCTCATCCGTTAGTTCTCCATCAACGGTTGTTTTATCTATAGATGTACGAACGATTGAAGCAAGCATTTGCGTAATATCATCCACACGTTCTTGAGGTAATGTAGTAGGATCATCCGCAGTTGGTGGTTCTACCATTACTTGAATACCTAAGTCTCTAATTTTATAAGGACTTTCAACAATTTCTTTACGGATTTTATTCACTTCATAGTTGATCGTCTCTTCAATTCTTTCGTAATCACCTGTTCCAGTTGCTCCCTCTAAGTAACCTGTACCAAGAGAGTCTGCTGCATCTTCAGTAACTGGTTCACCACCAACATCCGCTGCGTCACCAGTAAAGGTTTCTGTGATTTTTTGGGCACTTGCCGCAATACCTTCCATGTTCTCCTCATCTACAGGAGTCACAAGATTTTCCTCACGATTTTCCTGTGTAAAGTCAACATCAGCAGTAACAATTACTGCTACTTTGTCTTGTCCCATTAAGGTACCTAGCATACTTTGTACTTGGCGTTGAACATCACGTTCAATCTGTTTCTTGATATCATTTTGAGCAGCAAAAGTTGAACCTGAAGAATTTTCTTCATTATTTAAGTCAAAGTACTCAAAGTTTTGGTTTGTAATGACGATATTATCTGTAGGGAGATTGGGAACACTCTTTGAAACTAGATGGTACAACGCTTTGATCTGGCTTTCCTCAAATTCATAACCAGGTTTCGTGTTCAGTACAATAGAAGCACTGGCCGCTTCTGATTCATCTGTTACAAAGATCCCTTTCTCTGGAAGATTAATCATAACCTTCGCATCATTAATCCCTTCAATCCCCTTCATTAAATTCGCTAACTCCGTTTGCATTGCATCTAGTTTCATTACATTGAACTCATTCTCTGTCATTCCAATTCCAGCATTTTGACTGAAAAATGAATAATCAATGCTTCCTGAATTAGGTATACCTTCCGCTGCAAGCTCAACCTTTAACGTATCAATGCTCTCTTTTGGCACCAATATCGTCGTTCCATTATCAGCAATCTCAGATACAATTCCTCTTGCATCTAAGCTTTCTTTAATAGCCCCTGTTTCAGCTGGCGATAAATTACTATATAAAGGTTCTAAAGTCGTTCTAGTTGCAAAAAACGTTACTAATGAAATCAGTGTCACTAAAGACACTAAACCGCCCACAAAGAACATTTTTTGCTTTTTAGAACGACTTGTCCAATATTCTTTTATTGCATGTAATTGTTTCTGCAATTGGTTCATCACGTTCCTCCGGTTCAGTGTGTCATGCCAAAAGGTGCTTTTAGCACCTTTCCAACACAAAAGCTATTAAACTTGCATTCTCATTACTTCTTGATATGCCTCAATTACTTTATTTCTCACTTCAATCGTTGCTGACATGGTAATGCTTGCTTTTTGACTTGCAATCATCACTTGGTGAAGATCTACATTTTCACCTCTTGCCAATTTTTCTGTCATCACATCTGATTGATTTTGTGCTGAATTAACTTTTTCAATTGAATCCTTTAATACGGACGCAAAACTCTTTTGTGCTTCGTATGGTGTAGTAGATGGAGCAGAAACTGCTGCATTTGATTGAAAAACTTTAGATACAGACGGAATAGATATAGTCATAATTTATTCTCCTTTTATTTACCGATCTCTAATGCTTTCATAAGCATTCCTTTAGATGCATTCAATACAGTCACGTTTGCTTCATATGATCTAGTCGAGCTAATCAAATCCACCATTTCACGGAGTGGATCGACGTTCGGTAGTTCTACATAGCCATTTTCATCCGCATCAGGATGTTCAGGGTCATACACAAGTTTAAAAGGAGTTTCTGTGTCCTCAACAATTTTTGAAACCTTCACACCGTTTCCAGCACCTGTCGTTTGTTTTGACATTGCTTGGCTCATAAACGAAGAAAAGTTTCCCTCCTTAGGTTGAAGCACAACTGATTTCCTTCTATAACCCGCTGTGTCTACGTTAGCCATATTGGAAGAGATAACATCCATGCGCAATCTTTGTGCTGTTAAAGCAGATGCAGAAGTATTGATGCTATGGAAAATTGACATGATTATCTTCCTCCTTTTATGACTGTTTCTAGCGAGTTAAACTTTCCGCTAATTCGTTCGATCATGGCATTATAATAAATTTGATTAGTTGCAAGATCTGCCATTTCTTTATCAATATCAACATTGTTTCCCGTGTGGTTGTACGATGTAGTACGATCAGTAGTTATTGTTACTCCCGCTCGTCCTGAGCTTTGAATGGCAATATGCTTGCTGTTCGTTTGTTTCCCCGTAACAGTCGATATCGCATCATTAAGTTCTGACTTAAAGCTAACGTTTTTAGCCTTATACCCTGGTGTATCGGCGTTAGAAATATTTTGTGCTATCACTTTTTGTTTTGTAGAAGAATAATTTAACGCATTTTCAAGCGTATTAATTGTATTTGAAAAGAGCTTCAAGTTCTCCACCTCATATATAAATATATATATTTTGTTGATTGGTGCAGAAACTTGTAGTTTTACGTCGGATTCTGCAAAACAATCATACTACTAATTTTAATGAATCGCATATAGGATGTCTATCTCAATAAGGGCGAAATACTTAATCTATAAGTCCTATTTTAATCGAATCGACCTACTAGCAAAACACTGAAAAGATTGGAATCATGTACATATTTTTGTCATTTTTTTAGTTCATCAGCTCCATTTGCCTACTAAGAAAAATGAACTAGTGAGAATGTCTTATATTTGTAATTGTGTATTTAGCATAATGGAACGCATTTTTATTGTAAAGAAAAAGTAGAATTTTGTCGAAATGCACCATAAAAAAACTCCTTATTTCTTTTCGAAATAAGGAGTTTTTCATTAGTTTGATTTTAATTTACTTAGTTCAACTAAAAACTTGTCGTTTAGTACTTTAATATATGTTCCTTTCATACCTAACGAACGTGATTCAATAACACCAGCACTTTCTAGTTTTCTAAGTGCATTTACAATCACAGATCTGGTAATTCCTACACGATCAGCAATTTTTGAAGCAACTAATAGCCCTTCTTTTCCACTAAGCTCTTCAAAAATATGTTCGATAGCTTCTAGCTCACTATAAGATAACGAGCTAATTGCCATTTGTACAACTGCCTTGCTTCTTGCTTCTTCTTCAATTTCTTCTGCTTTTTCTCTTAGAATCTCCATCCCTACTACTGTAGAGCCATACTCTGCAAGAATTAAATCATCATCATGGAATTGCTCTTGCGTTCGAGCTAGGATTAATGTTCCTAGTCTTTCTCCTCCACCGATGATAGGAACGATCGTCGTTAAACCGTTTTTAAATAGGTCTTTGTTTTCCACTGGGAAAGCTGTGTACTCACTATATACATCTAGGTTAGGTGAAGTTTCATTGATGTTAAATAGGTTGTTCGTGTACTCTTCAGGGAATTGACGATCTTCAAGCATTTTCTTAATACGCTCGTTTTCAATTTGTTGGTTTACCGCAAAGCCTAGTAATTTCCCACGGCGACTTACGATAAAAATATTTGCTTCGATCACTTCACTTAATGTTTCTGACATTTCTTTAAAGTTTACCGGTTTTCCAGCTGCCTTTTGAAGTAAGGCATTAATCTTTCTTGTTTTTGACAGTAAATCCATTTGTTCTTCCTCCTAATTAGCTAAAACCATTGCAGTAGCACTTACTATGAATTCTGCATATGTATTGAACTGTTGTGTGTAACGTAATATACGTTTGATTCCCTCATCGCGAGGGAACCAAACCCATGAATTACAAAATAAATTGACTTAAGTCTTTATTACGCGAAATGGCTCCGAGCTTTTCTTCTACGTATTGTGGTGTGATTGTTATTTTTTCCATTGTGATATCCGGTGCTTCAAAGGACAAGTCCTCTAGAAGCTTTTCTAAGATGGTATGCAATCTTCTTGCTCCAATGTTATCTGTATTTTGATTTACATCATAAGCAACTTCTGCAATCTTACGAATAGCATCGTCAGAAAATTCAATTTCTATACCTTCAGTCACTAACAATGCTTGATATTGCTTAATTAGTGCATTGTCAGGTTCGATTAGTATTTTATAAAAATCGTCTACCGTTAGCTTTGTTAGTTCTACTCTAATTGGAAAACGTCCTTGAAGCTCCGGTATTAAATCAGACGGCTTGGCAATATGGAAGGCACCTGCAGCCATAAATAGAATATGGTCTGTCTTCACTGATCCATACTTCGTAACGACAGTTGAACCTTCAACAACCGGAAGAATATCTCTTTGTACTCCCTCTCGAGATACATCCGCAGATGATCCGCCTCCATTTTTACTAGCAATTTTATCAATTTCATCAATGAAGATGATTCCTGTTTGCTCAGCACGGAACACAGCTTCTGACGTTACTTCATCCATGTCAATCAGCTTCGAGGCTTCCTCATTCGTTAACACTTTTCTAGCATCGCGAACCGAAAGCTTCCGTTTCTTTCGTTTTTTCGGCATTAAGCCACTTAAGGCATCCTGCATATTCATTCCCATTTGCTCCATGCCTGAACCTTGAAGCATATCAAACATGGATGGTTGCTGTTCTTCCACTTCAATAGAAACCATTTCATTTTCAAGGTCTCCCTTAGAAAGCTTTTCGGCAACAACCTTCCTTTTTTCAACGATATTCATGTCTTCAGTAGGTGTTGGTTCTTGTTCCTGTGTACCACCTCCACCGAATAGCATCTCTAAAGGATTTTTATAGCCTGTTGCTTTTTTCGCAGAAGGTACTAACAAATCAACTAATCGCTTATTTGCATTTTCCTCTGCTCGTTCTTTCACTTTTTGCATTTTTTCTTCTTTTACAAGCCTAACTGCTGTTTCAACGAGATCTCTTACCATTGATTCAACATCACGACCTACGTAGCCCACTTCCGTAAACTTCGTAGCTTCTACTTTTACAAACGGAGCTGATACAAGCTTTGCCATTCGTCTAGCGATTTCTGTCTTTCCGACACCCGTTGGTCCAATCATTAATATATTCTTAGGGTTGATTTCATCCCTTAAACTTTCGTCAAGCAAACTACGTCGATAACGATTTCTCAGTGCAACCGCTACTGCTTTCTTTGCATCCTTCTGCCCAATGATATACTGATCCAATCGTTCAACAATCTGACGTGGGGTTAGATTTGTCCCTTTAGTGACCATTCGATCCCTCCTAAAGCTCTTCAACGATAATATTGTGATTTGTATATACGCAAATTTCAGCGGCAATTTCAAGGGAAGCCTTTGCGATTTCCTTTGCCGTTAGATGCTCTCCAGAATACTTCTTTAATGCTCTTCCCGCAGATAGTGCATAATTACCACCTGATCCAATCGCAAGGATTCCATCATCTGGTTCAATGATCTCTCCCGTACCAGAAACCAATAGCATATCCGTGTCGTTCATAACAATTAGCATAGCTTCAAGACGTCGAAGAACTTTATCGCTTCGCCACTGTTTCGCAAGTTCAACAGATGCTCGTTGCAGATTGCCATTATACTCTTCTAACTTACCTTCAAACATTTCAAAAAGGGTAAAGGCGTCCGCAACAGAGCCGGCAAATCCTGCTAAAACTCTGCCGTTAAATAACTTTCTAACTTTACGAGCTGTGTGCTTCATCACAACAGCATTGCCAAAGGTTACTTGACCATCTCCAGACATGGCACATTGACCATTATGACGAACAGCAAAAATAGTTGTTGCATGAAATTGCGTCATATTATTCCTCCTAAAGCTTAAGCCCTGGGGTGGTGGGCCATATATGATTTTCGCAAGTAATCATTTGTAACATGTGAATAAATTTGTGTAGAAGACAAAAACGAATGCCCTAAAAGCTCTTGTACACTCCTCATATCTGCTCCGTTATTAAGGAGATGTGTCGCAAAGGAATGTCTTAGTTTATGCGGATGGATGGATCCGTTTAAAGATGATTTTTTTATCATTCGATCGAGAATATGTCTAACTCCGTTTGTTGTAAGTGGTTCTCCACGAAAGTTAACAAACAAGGAATCATGTGAATGCTTTTCTCCAAGAAGTGCTTTTCTGCCATTGTTGATATATGTATCAATTGCTTCTTGAGCAAAGCTACCAAATGGAATATATCGATCCTTTTGGCCCTTCCCATGAACAAGTACCGTTCCAATGTATAAATCAATATCTTTTAAACGAAGCTGACAACATTCACTAACACGCATTCCTGTAGCATATAAAATTTCTAGCAAAGCAAGATCCCTTTGCCCAATAGGAGTATTAGCCTCACAACTCGAAAATAAAGCTTTAAGTTCCTCTTCATAAAAAAAATCGGGCAATCTCTTTTCTTGCTTCGGCATAATCACTTGTGCAAAAGGATTATTCTGTACAAGATTATCTCTTAATAAAAACCGGTAAAAGCTTCTCATACTAGATATTTTTCTCGCAACAGATTTTCTAGACAAATTCTTTTCAAAAAGCTTCGTTAAATACAGCCTGACATCGGAGTACTCGACATCAGCATAATCTGCTAACGATTGCTCCTTCATAAAAAGAGTAAAATCCCTAACATCAACTTGATAATGCTCAATTGTATATTGTGAATAATTTCTTTCTATTTGTAAATATTCAAAAAATAACTTTGCTGAAACGTTCACATCTTCTGACAATATTCGTCACCTCACAAAGGCTCCTAAATCGTATCACACTTCACATACCCTTGCAAGTAATTTACAAATTTTTCACAAAGTTCTGAATTGTTTCTAAAGCTCGGTTTGCATGTTGCTCTGCTCTTTCCTTTTTCCCTCTGATTTTAGTCGGTAACTCCGGGAATAAACCAAAGTTCGCATTCATCGGCTGAAAATTCTTTGCGCTTGCACTCGTAATGTATCTTGCCATACTTCCGATTGCTGTTTCTCCAGGGAACACAACAAGCTCTTCGCCTTGCACAAGTCTGGCTGCATTAAGTCCAGCAACTAATCCACTTGCTGCAGACTCCACATAGCCCTCTACTCCTGTCATTTGACCAGCAAAGAATAGATCCTTACGATTTTTGAATTGATACGTAGGCTCTAGTACTTTAGGTGAATTAATGAAGGTATTTCTGTGCATGACACCATACCTTACGATTTCAGCATTTTCCAAACCAGGGATTAATTGAAGAACTTCTTTTTGTGGTCCCCACTTCAAATGTGTCTGAAATCCAACAATATTGTAGAGTGTTCCTGCCGCATCATCCTGTCTAAGCTGAACAACAGCAAACGGACGCTTACCTGTTTTAGGATCCTCAAGACCAACTGGCTTCATCGGACCAAATAGCATCGTTTTCTTCCCTCGATTCGCCATTACCTCAATCGGCATACATCCTTCAAAGAAAATTTCCTTTTCAAACTCTTTCAAAGGAACCGTTTCTGCTGAAACAAGTGCTTCGTAAAAACGATCAAACTCCTCTTCGGTCATAGGACAGTTTAGATAAGCTGCCTCCCCTTTATCGTAACGGGATTTTAAATACACCTTATCCATATCAATGCTATCTTTTTCAATGATAGGTGCTGCAGCGTCATAGAAGTATAAATATTCCTCACCCGTTAATTCTTGAAGCTTGGCTGAAAGCGCAGGACTTGTTAAAGGTCCAGTCGCTATGACAGTAGGTCCCTCTGGGATTTCTGTTATTTCCTCATTGATGACAGTTACATTGGGATGATTTTTCACTTGATCTGTTACATGTGCAGCAAACTCATGACGATCCACGGCAAGCGCTCCTCCTGCTGGAACTGCACAAGCATCCGCAGAAGCGATAATAACAGAGTCTAACTTTCGCATTTCTTCCTTCAGGACTCCGACTGCATTTGTTAAATTATTAGCACGAAGGGAGTTACTACAAACCAACTCAGCAAATTTATCTGTATGGTGTGCTGGAGTTTGCTTCACTGGTCTCATTTCGTACAAGCGAACCTTTATTCCTCTTTTTGCAAGTTGCCAAGCTGCTTCACTTCCAGCTAAGCCTGCTCCTATAACATTCACTGTTGCATCTATCATTTTATGAACCTCCAATAGCTCGTATGTATCTTTTTTTTGTATTAGCTTCTCCATATTCCTTCTGCATTTTACACTACGAATGAAAAAGTATAAAGTTTCAAGCAATAAAAAGAGTGAGCATAGTGCTCACCCTTAGCTTTGTGGCTCTTCCTTGTAGTCACAACTAATGCATTGAACCTGGACACCTTTTTTAAGCTTCTTCTCAATCAATAGTGATTCACATTTCGGGCAATTTCTAGGCAGCGGTTTATCCCATGAGATAAAATCACATTCTGGGAATGTATCACAGCCATAGAAGATTCGACGCTTTTTACTTTTTCTTTCTATTATATTTCCAGTCTTACAATTTGGGCATTTTACACCGATATCCTTTACGATTGCTTTTGTGTTACGGCAATCCGGGAAATTGCTGCATGCCATGAACTTTCCATAGCGGCCCATTTTATAGACCATCTCATGTCCGCAATGCTCACAATCCTCACCAGCAGGCTCATCTTTAATTTCTACCTGCTCCATTTCTTTTTCGGCCTTTTCTAAATGCTTCTCAAACCCTCGATAAAACTCATCGATAATTCGTACCCATTTTGTTTTTCCTTCTTCAACATTATCTAAGTCTTGTTCCATTTTTGCGGTAAACTCGACATCTAAAATATCGGGGAAGAATTCTACCATGAGTTCATGCACGATCTCTCCAAGTTCGGTTGGAATAAATCGTTTATTATCAAGAGTAACATATCCACGTTTTTGAATGGTATCTAGTGTTGGAGCAAATGTCGATGGTCGACCAATCCCAAGTTCCTCCAACGTCTTAACTAATCTAGCTTCCGTATATCTTGGCGGCGGTTGGGTAAAGTGTTGTTTCGGTTCGATGTCCTTTTTGAGGACCGTATCGCCTTCCTTTAAATCAGGAAGCATTTTGTTCTTGTCCTCTGTTTGATCATCTGTCCCTTCGACATACACCTTCATAAAACCTGGAAACTTAACCTTAGATCCGGTTGCTCTAAAGATTACCTCTCCATTTTTCAAATCCACACTCATCGTGTCCATGACAGCTGGTGCCATTTGGCTAGCTACGAAACGCTCCCAAATTAACTTATAAAGCCTCAATTGATCACGTGACAAGAATTCTTTCATACTAGCAGGATCACGTAGCGTACTTGTTGGTCTGATCGCTTCATGAGCATCTTGGGTGTTAGCACCTTTTTTTTCTTTACGCTTTTCCTCAGGTAAAAAGTTGGCGCCGTAAGTTGACTCAATATACTGACTTGCTTCTGCTTGTGCTACCTCAGAAATTCTAGTTGAATCTGTTCTCATGTATGTAATTAACCCGACGGTGCCTTCTTTTCCTAAATTGATCCCTTCATACAGCTGTTGGGCTAGCATCATCGTCTTTTTTGCTCGGAAGTTTAATTTTCTAGCAGCCTCTTGCTGAAGAGAAGAAGTTGTAAAAGGAACCGCTGGATTTCTTTTACGTTCTTTTTTGGTCACAGAGGTTACTTCGAACTTATTCCCTTTCATTTTTGCTAAAATCGCATTTACCTCTTCTTCTGATTTTAGCTCCATTCGCTGATTTTCTATACCATAGAAGTCAGCTTCAAAACCTGTTGTCCCCTTTAAAAATTCACCTTCAATTGTCCAGTATTCTTCAGGGATGAACTCTTTAATTTCGTTTTCTCGGTCAATAATTAAACGTACAGCTACCGATTGTACTCGACCTGCGCTAAGCCCTTTTTTCACCTTTTTCCAAAACAACGGACTAATATTGTAGCCAACCAAACGGTCTAAAATTCTACGTGCTTGCTGGGCATCTACTAAATCCATGTTAATTGGTCTTGGATGCTTAAAAGACTCTTTAATTGCATCCTTCGTAATTTCATTAAAAACTACACGGCAATCTGAATGGATATCCACATCTAGCGTATGAGCTAAATGCCAAGCTATCGCTTCCCCTTCACGATCCGGGTCAGCCGCTAGATATATTTTCTTTGCTTTTTTTGCAGCTGTTTTTAATTCCTTTAGAACAGGGCCTTTTCCACGTATAGTAATATACTTTGGTTCGAACTCATGTTCAACGTCCACTCCCATCTGACTTTTGGGAAGATCGCGAACATGTCCCATCGACGCCTTAACTTTATATTTTTTTCCTAAGTATCTTTCGATCGTCTTCGCCTTTGCTGGTGACTCAACGATTACTAAAAACTCCGACATCTATTGTCCTCCTCAAGAGGGATTATATAAAAATTTACTTATTGAATGTTTATTGTAAATATTCATTATTATTAAACTTTTTATTGAAACTTGTCAAATATATCGTAAACGGTTTCAGCCTGCTAAATTTAAAATTTGTATTTTTATTTTCGAACTTCTGTTGCAAAATGTATAACAGTTTGAGCGATATTTCAACCTTTTTCATAAAAATATATAAAAAATTGGTGAAAAAGTATGGTAAATCGATGACATTATCCTTTTCCATACCTTTTTGTCATCATATGTGATGTTCAGCCGAATTACAAACATTATGCATAAAATAATTCATTTAGTATGTCTTCATGGCTTCTAACAAGCTTTGCTCCTTGCTGAATAAGGTCATTTGTTCCTGTCGAATGCTGACTAAAAATATTTCCTGGCAGGGCAAACACCTCTCGACCTTCATGAACGGCAAAATTTGCGGTGATTAACGAGCCGCTTTTTCTTTTTGCTTCTATTATAAATGTACCTTTTGAAATGCCACTAATAATTCTATTTCTCATTGGAAATTGCCACCGTGAAGGAGTCGTATTAGGGGGATACTCGGAGATCATTAGATGGTTTTTCATAATACTAAGAGCAAGCTTCTGATTCGTTTGTGGATATATATGATAGATACCACCGGCAATGACCGCTATCGTTTTCCCTCCTAACCGAATGGCTGCTTCATGAGCAAGCGTATCAACACCTAAGGCTAACCCGCTTACGATAATAATTCCCTTTTCAATCAGAGGTGGAAACAACCGATCAATCGCTCTTTTTCCATACTCTGTCGCCTGTCTAGAACCGACGACAGCAAGCTTGGTTTGCTTCCCAAGAAGGGAGATATCTCCCTTTGCGTACAATACCCACGGAGGCTGATACGTTTCCTTTAATAATTCAGGATATGCTGTATCAAAGTAAGTAATAATCTCAATATCATTTTGTTGATAATGGCGGATTTGTTCCAGTAAAACTGGTGAATGAAGATCTTCAAATAAAGGTTGAATGATAGAAGACGGAAGTTCATGGACTTGATAGAGGAAAGTTGGGGAATATAGATCTTTCAGTTCGGGATCACGCTTTAAAATGTGGTAAACCATTTTCCATCCTATGCCACGACAATGTAACAAATGGCACAATCGTAATGAAAAAGATTCCAAAATTGATAACCTCCTTTAGGAATAGTATTTTAATAATATCACAAATAGTCCCTCTAAAAAGAGGGACTATTTGAATTTTTAGTGAGTTTTACATTGATCGTAGAGACCTTTTTCTTTTAGTACTTTAATTAATGTTTCTCCCATAACCGAAGGTGTATCAGCGACTTGGATTCCGCATTCATTCATCACACGAATCTTTTCATCAGCTGTCCCTTTTCCACCTGAAATAATCGCACCAGCATGGCCCATACGCTTTCCTGGAGGTGCCGTACGACCACCGATGAAACCAACTACCGGCTTAGTCATGTTTGCTTTTACCCATTCTGCTGCTTCTTCCTCAGCAGTTCCACCAATTTCACCGATCATAATTACGGCATACGTTTCTGGGTCTTCATTAAATGCTTTTAACACATCGATGAAGTTTGTTCCGTTAACGGGATCCCCACCAATACCAACTGCTGTAGATTGGCCCACACCCGCTTGTGATAATTGATGAACCGCTTCGTACGTAAGGGTTCCAGAACGTGATACAACGCCAACATGGCCCTTTGTATGGATATATCCTGGCATAATACCAATCTTACACTCATCAGGAGTAATAACACCTGGGCAGTTAGGACCGACTAGGCGAGTCTTTTTCCCTTCCATGTAGCGTTTTACCTTCACCATATCTAAAACTGGAATATGCTCGGTGATACAAATCGCTAAATCAAGCTCTGCATCAACTGCTTCTAAAATGGCATCCGCAGCAAATGGAGCAGGCACGTAAATAACGGAAGCATTCGCTCCAGTAGCCTTTACAGCATCTGCAACCGTGTTAAATACAGGCACACCCTCTACCTCAGTACCACCTTTACCAGGTGTTACACCAGCAACAATTTGCGTACCGTATTCCAGCATTTGTTTTGTATGGAAAAGGGCTGTCGAACCAGTAATCCCTTGAACTATCACTTTAGTATCTTTATTAATAAATACGCTCACATCAATTCCCCTTCCTTATACTAATGAAACGATTTTTTGTGCGCCGTCAGCCATAGATTCAGCAGCAATAATGTTGATATCTGATTCAGCGAGAATCTTCTTACCAAGCTCAACATTTGTTCCTTCCAAACGAACAACTAAAGGTACGTTTAGACCAACCTGCTTAGCAGCTTCTACAACACCAGTAGCAATAACGTCACACTTCATAATTCCGCCAAAGATATTTACAAAAATACCTTTTACATTTTTATCAGAAAGGATGATTTTGAATGCTTCTGTTACCTTTTCAGCTGTTGCTCCGCCCCCAACATCAAGGAAGTTTGCAGGATCTCCACCGTAATGCTTTACGATGTCCATTGTAGCCATAGCAAGACCAGCACCATTAACCATGCAGCCAATATTTCCATCTAAAGAAATATAGCTTAGGTCGTATTTCGATGCCTCAATTTCCTTTGCATCTTCCTCGTCAAGGTCACGATACTCTAACACGTCTTTTTGACGGAATAATGCATTTGAATCAAAGTTTAGCTTTGCGTCTAACGCCATTACATTTCCATCACCTGTTACAACAAGCGGGTTAATTTCAGCGATTGAGCAATCTTTTTCAACAAACGCTTGGTATAAGCCCATCATAAACTTAACTGCTTTATTTACTAATTCTTTTGGAATATTAATATTAAATGCAATACGACGAGCTTGGTAGCCTGTTAAACCAACAACTGGGTCAATCACTTCTTTGAAGATTTTCTCAGGAGTTTTTTCTGCTACCTCCTCGATTTCTGTACCACCTTCTTCTGAAGCCATTAATACAACACGTGAAGTGGCACGATCTAGTACTAAACCAATATAGTACTCTTTCTTAATGTCACAGCCTTCTTCAATTAAAAGGCGCTTTACTTCTTTCCCTTCAGGACCAGTTTGGTGAGTGATGAGTGTTTTTCCGAGAATTTCGCTCGCATATGTACGGACTTCATCCAAGCTTTTGGCAACCTTAACCCCACCTGCTTTTCCACGTCCACCTGCATGGATTTGGGCTTTTACTACACAAACTTGTGTTCCAAGTTCCTTTGCAGCTTCCACCGCTTCTTCAACTGTAAATGCTACCTTCCCATTTGGAACAGCAACCCCGTATTTTCTGAGGATTTCTTTCCCTTGGTACTCATGGATATTCATTTCCCATCCTCCTTCTAATCTTGCTTTTGGCTATTGCAGCAATAAAGATATTCTACACTTTTTCCTGCAATCCTGCCTGCATTCATTTTTCCCTTTGATCATTTTATATCTAAAAAAACAAGACTGCGCTTTCATTTTATATAACAACACATACCTTGTCTACTATTTCACACAAAATATTAAATTATTCAGAAATAAAAAAATAAAAGAAGTAGAATTTAAGATTTACTTTTTCCTACTTCTTTATCTGTGCGATAAACAAATGCAAACACTTCAGCCACTGCTTGATACAGCTCTTCTGGGATGCTGTCATTTATATTTAATTTACTTAGTAACTCAATTAGCGTTGGGTCTTCTTGGATTGGAATATTATTCTCCTTTGCCTTCTCTAGAATATTATCAGCTACTATTCCTTTTCCTTTCGCAATCACCTTTGGCGAGTCATTTTTTGTTGCTTCATAACTTAAGGCAACCGCTTCTTTTCTTTTATGCTTTTCATTTATCATATTTTTATATCCACTCCACTATAAGATGAGGTCAATGGACTAGAAATGGTTGCTTTTTTCGTTTTGACAACGGCTCTATCAGCCTGGGTTTGAAAGCTAACATTCGAAAGCTGGTAGTCTAGCTTTTGTAAGCTATCTTTTAAACTAGCTAAATAGGGGGAGGAAAGTTGTTTAATATTTTCATGATCATTGATAATCGTAATTTTCATGATTCGATTCTGAATTTGCATATCGATGATCGTTTCATTCATGTGCTCTAACTCTAAGTAAAAAAGGACACGACAATAGCTTGGGTCAATTTTTCCATTGGCGTCCTTTCTACTATTCCACTGAATGGTAAGATCGGTCTGCTTATTCATTATAACAAGTGGAATCTGCATGACAATTTGCTGGACTGGAGTTGTATCTGATGACATGAGTTGTATTCCTGTTAACCGGTTCAGTAAAGCTTCTGCTGTATCCTTTACCTTGGTCGGAATATCTTCATTCAGTAACTGAATCAATAACGATTTCACATTCTCTACTTTTACACCTTCATCAGACACTTTTCCTTTTATCATATCAAATGACTCAGATTCATGAGAAAGTCCTAGCGTTTGTATACCTGATTTTAACAATGATTTAAACTCTTCAACTGGCTCTCTGTCTACCTGTGGAAGTACCGCTTGCAGCTCTAGTGTCAATTCTTTATTAAGAGCTTTATTAGCATCTATTCCGGCCTTACTCACTAGGGAGGAAACCGCTTCGTCAAATGTGGCCGAATCCATGTTTGGTGATAATAAGTTGAATAATTGCTTTATCGTTTGATTGCTTACATGAGAATCCTTCATGATCCCACCGATCCAGTTTTTCAATACTGTCGATACATCTTCTGTATTTCCTGCTGTTATCAGTGCCGAAACTTGTTTTGCCGTTCGATCCATTCCAGGTAGCTGAACCTGTGCATTTCCTTCTGAAAGTCCAATTAGCCTTTTAGCGGCTTGTTGCAAGATGTTATGTTCATCCTCAATAGGTAAGATCCCCGTTTGCTGCAATGCTTTCAATGACTGTTGCGAGGCGAATGAGTCCTTGGCCAGTGTCCAACCTCTAACTATCTCCTGTAGCACTTGAGCAGAGAGCTTTTCTTTCCCTGTTTGGATATACGGCTCTATAGCCACTTTTAAACGTGTCCCTGTTTGTGGCAGGGTATCTAGAGCGTCTAGCTCATTCTTGAGGGAAGTTATGACAGAATGAAACGAAGGACTATTTATCGTTGATCGAACCGCATCAAACGTCGCCTTTGTTAAAGGCAGTTCCCGACTGATCAACTGCTTAATTGCCTCCAAGTCCTCCTTCGTCACCGTTTTCCCTTGAAATAGGCTATTTGCCATTGAAATGGATTCTTTTGTGATTGGGAGCTGTTCACTAAGAAAAAAACGTAATATCGCGATACTCGTTTTTGTTTCAGGGATGGAGAACTGCTTTAATAGTCCTTCTAAGTTGGCATTCCCTGTCCCTTTTCCTTCCGTTAGTACCTTTAGACGAACCTGTCCTTCTCCTTGTTGTACTTGAAACCAATATCGTTCCCCTGCTGAAAGTGGGATTTCTAACTGGGCGATTACCTTTTGAGAACCCACTTGCACTTCTGCAGTTTGATTAGGAAAAAGCTTCAATACCTTTCCTTGAAATACTTGTCCAGCCCGAAAATTTTGTTTGTTTCCCTCTATAGATTCTGGGCGATTAATCATTGTTTGAACAAGATTAGCTTGTATCAAGTGAGTTCCCTCCTCTCTAGTTTATCGATTGTTTAACTCTTTAACAGGTGCGAATGATTTTCTGTGATGCGGAGTGGCCCCGTAAAGTTGTAACGCTTCAATATGTTCCTTTGTCCCATACCCCATATTTTGTTCAAATCGGTATTCGGGATAACTTAGGGCGATCTCTTTCATCATCCTGTCTCTGGTGACTTTTGCGATGATGCTAGCAGCTGCGATAGAAATGCTTTTGCTATCCCCTTTAATAATGGCTTCTGATGGGACTGGCGTCGTTAGCTTCATGGCATCCACTAATAGAAAATCAGGACTGATATGTAATTCGTTTAAGGCCGCATACATCGCCTTTTTAGTTGCCTCATAGATATTGATTTCATCAATTTCCTTTGCTTCAATAATTCCCACACCTATAGAGACAGCAGCTGTACGGATTAAATCATAAAGCTCCTCACGCTTGGTTTCCGTCAATTTTTTTGAATCATCAATTCCCAGAACCTGAAAGTCGTCTGGTAAAATAACTGCCGCAGCAACGACTGGACCTGCGAGCGGGCCTCTTCCAACCTCATCGATTCCAGCTATATAAGTAAAACCTTGGCTTTTATATAATCTCTCATATTCACTCATTGCGTTCAGCTTAAGCCTAGCCTTTTCGAGCAACTCTTTTTTTTGCATCCACTTTTTCACTAAATGCTGTACACCTTTTCTACTATCTTTTTGAATATCGATAAGAAAAGGGTCTTTTTCATCCTCAACGGTTTCTAACTTTATTTGAATTTCATCAATCGTTAATCTGTTCAAAACAAGTACGTCCCTTCAATACTTATATCTTGTATATCGGCATATTACCAAAAAAATAAAGCCTTCTTCGAAAAGAAGGCTTCCCATTTACTCTTCTATATCACTTGTAACAAGGTCAGATGGTCTTTCTAGCGTCATAGGACCAAATAGTTCGGAGCGAAACTCTCGGATAACTAATTCAGCTACTTTGTCATAGTCTACCTCGCCACCGCCCATTAGACAGCCTCTACGCTTACCGATTTCATCAAAGAACTCTACAATATCCTCTGGGATATATTCAAGCTGAAAGCGTTCCTTTAAGCGTTCAGGATACTCTCGCTCTAAAAAGCGAAGAGCATAAACACAAATATCCTGTAAATTAAGAATGGCATCTTTAATTGCCCCTGTTAATGCAAGCTTTGAGCCTACTTCTTGGTCCTCGAATTTCGGCCATAATATTCCCGGTGTATCTAATAGCTCTAACTCCTTGCCTACTTTGATCCACTGTTGAGCTTTCGTCACACCAGGTGTATTGCCCGTCTTTGCGATATTCTTTTTCGCAAGTCGATTAATAAGCGTCGATTTACCCGCATTCGGGATTCCAACGATCATCGCTCGAATGGCCCGCGGCCTTACAACTCCTTTTGCTTTCATGCGATCGAATTTTTCTTTTAAGATAAATTCGGATGCGGAGACAATTTCTTTCATTCCCACTCCTGCTTGAGAATTAATCGCAAGTGCCTTGATGCCTTTTTCTCCAAAAAATTGAATCCATTCCTTCGTAATCCTTGGATCTGCCATATCCGCCTTATTTAGCAGCACTAACCTTGGCTTATGCTGAATAATTTCATCTATCATTGGATTTCTAGAAGAATACGGTATTCTTGCATCCACTAATTCGAATATGATGTCAACAAGTTTTAGCTTTTCCGTGACCTGCCTGCGTGCTTTCGCCATATGGCCCGGAAACCACTGAATCGTCATGGGTGCACCCCTCCTTCTATTTTACTATTTTCACGTCTTCAATCGGCCAGTAAATCACGCTCGTATTTCCTAGCACCTTCTCCATTGGGACGGTTCCAATATGACGACTGTCCTTACTGAATCGTCGATTATCTCCCATCACAAATAGGTGTCCATCAGGAACGGTTTCTTGACCGATAATTTCTTCTAATGTAAATGGCTCAGTTAAAGGACCATCTACTACTTGCTCTTTAAATTCATCAAGGTACGGCTCCTCATAAGCTTTCCCATTTACATAGAGTGTATCATCCTTGTATTCAATTTTATCTCCTGGTAAACCAATCACTCTTTTTATGTAGTCTTTATTTTCAGGGGCATGGAACACAATAATATCAAACCGTTCTGGTTCCCCAATTTGATAGCTAAATTTATTAACGATCATACGGTCCTGATCATGTAATGTCGGCATCATTGATAACCCATCCACTACTATCGGTGCAAATAAAAAATATCGAATAATTGCTGCTAATAACACCGCAATGATTAGTGCCTTTGTCCATTCCCATAATTCATTTTTACTCTTCGCCATAACACATCCCACCAATCACTGTTCTTGTCGTCTAATTATCGCCGTACAGCTTTTATTTTACAGTATCGGTATTTATTATACACGTAATAACACTTAGATAGACTACGAAAAAGGAGCTTGTATGACAAGCTCCTTTCGCATTTGTCCAGCAATCGTCCATTTATCATGAAACAGTTGCTTTTCTTTTTTATCGGATTTCTTTGATACGAGCTTTTTTACCACGTAGGTTACGTAGGTAGTAAAGTTTCGCACGGCGTACTTTACCGCGACGGATCACTTCAAGCTTCGCAATTTTTGGTGTGTGTACTGGGAATGTACGCTCAACGCCTACACCATAAGAAACTTTACGTACTGTGAAAGTTTCGCTAATTCCACCACCACGACGCTTAATCACAACACCTTCATACACCTGAACACGCTCACGCGTACCCTCGATAACTTTAACGTGTACACGTACAGTATCACCAGGACGGAAAGTAGGTAGATCAGAGCGAAGTTGTTCTTTTGTGATTTCTTCGATTAATTTTTGCATCGTTTTCAACTCCTTCCAACAGACGCTCATGCATAACTGAAGCACTTACTGATTGCAGCGGAACATCGTTATAAGACTGAGACTCTAGTCACAGTCACAAAAAATATCATATCATATATATCAATGAACTTCAATACTATTTCTTTTGATTTTGAAATTCTAGTAACCATTTCTTTTGCTTCTCTGTCAGTTCATAGGTGTCTAATAAATCTGGGCGCCTATCATAAGTACGCTTAAGAGACTCTTTCTCTCTCCATTCATCTATTAAACGGTGATTTCCTGATGTTAATACTTCTGGTACCTTTAACCCGCGAAAATCGGCTGGTCGTGTATAATGAGGATGCTCTAATAAACCTGTGCTAAAAGAATCTTGTAAATGTGACTCTTCTTTTCCTAATACGTTCGGAAGCAGACGAACCACACTATCGATAATGACCATGGCACCGAGCTCTCCACCCGTTAACACGAAATCACCAATCGAGATCTCATCTGTCACCACATGCTGCCTAATTCGCTCGTCATATCCCTCGTAATGACCGCACACAAAGATTAGATGCTCTTCCTTTGATAGCTCCTCCGCCTTCTTCTGGTTATAACGCTCACCTTGCGGACAGAGTAACACCACACGTGGTGGCTTCGCCGTTTTGGCATGTTCTTGACAACTCTTAACCGCATCAAAGATCGGTTGCGGCTTCAAGACCATTCCTGCTCCTCCACCATAAGGGTAATCATCCACCGTCTGGTGCTTATTATCAGCAAACTCACGAAAGTTGACAATATTGTACCGGGCAGTCTGCTGTTCCGCCGCTTTTTTTAAAATCGATTGTCCGAACACCCCATGGAACATTTCAGGAAACAGGGTTAGTACATCTATGTTCATCATGATAGCAGCCCTTCCATCGGCTCAATTAAAACGATCTTTTCCTTCACATCCACTTTTTTCACAATCTGTTCAATATAGGGAATGAGAATATCCTTTCCACCTTTACCCTTTATCACCCATACATCATTGGCTCCAGGGGTTAGGATCTCTCGAATCTTCCCGATTTCTTCCCCATGTGTAGTAAACACGAGACAGCCAATAATTTGGTGGAAGTAAAATTCATTTTCCTCTAGCTCACCTTGCTGCTCCTCTGTGATTTTCAGAATTCCACCCTTCATCGGCTCCACATCATTCACATTTGGGTAACCACTAAAGGTTAATAAATCAAATGATTTGTGCTTCCGGTGAGATTCAACCGTTAGCTTAATTGGCTCCTTTGAGTTAGGCATAAACAAATACACGTGATTACCTGGCTTATACCGTTCATCAGCAAAGTCAGTCTGTGATATTACTCGAACTTCCCCTTTGATACCATGCGTATTAACAATCTTTCCGACATTAAACCATTTTTCCATTATCTTCACCTCAAACTACCGAATTTCATCAACGATTCCGTCCTTGATGATAATCGTTTTTTCAGTCTGGATATCCTCCCAAGCGTCACCTACATTCACTTCCACGATCGCTTGGCATTCCTTTTCCTTTAATTCGCTTCCTAAAGGTAGCATATGTAATTGTTCTATTTTAAAATCAAGTAGCTTAATCTTTTCTAATCTTGTATGAATCTCATTTTCGAATCGATTCTTAAATGGGTTAACGGTCATTTTCTTTGATTTTTCAAGCTTCCTCATTTCAAAACGAAGCTGTTCTGATTCCTTCTGAAGTTGGCTTTTCTCAAGTTCAAACTTGCTTAGCAATACTTGTTTGCTAGTTTCCGTTAATACTTGCTTTACCACGACGGTTTGAAGAATGTTCATGGACCGCATCCCCCTTCAGAAATAACTACGAAAAAAGGAGGGTTGTCCCCTCCTTCTCCAGTAGCATTTATTCAATAATTTCTAGGTAAACTTTCTTCTGCTGTGATGCTCCTGCTGAATAGACAACAGTTCGAATAGCTTTTGCGACACGGCCTTGTTTTCCGATTACTTTCCCCATATCTGTTTTGTGAACAGCTAGTTGATACGTAATTTTGTCGGCTTCTTCCAGCTCGGTTACACGAACTTCGTCTGGAAGATCAACAAGTGCCTTGACAATGGTTTCGATGAGCTCTTTCATTATCTGCAGATTACTTGCTTAATTTTGCGTTATGGAATTTTTCCATAAGGCCTTGTTTAGAGAACAAGTTACGAACTGTGTCAGATGGCTTTGCGCCGTCTTTTAACCATTTTAACGCTAAGTCTTCGTTGATTTCAACGATAGCTGGCTCAGCAACTGGGTTGTAAGTTCCAACTGTTTCAATGAAACGTCCATCACGTGGTGAACGAGAATCTGCTACTACAATACGATAAAAAGGAGATTTTTTTGCTCCCATACGCTTTAAACGAATTTTAACTGCCATTTTAAATAAGCACCTCCGAATAGTTTCACACAAGATAGTATAATATCAATTGTTTTTTAGTTTGTAAAGTCTTTTTTCTTGTCACTATTATTTTCCTGTTTTTTCAGGCTTAAAAAGGGTTAAACGGAAGCTTAAATCCGCCCTTTTTCTTAGCCTTGCCCTGCATACCCGACATCTGTTTCATCATCTTCTTCATGTCTTCAAATTGCTTTAAAAGACGGTTTACTTCAGGTACTGAAGTTCCGCTTCCCTTTGCAATCCGCTTTCTTCGTCCAGCATTAATGATTTCTGGATGAGTTTTTTCTTCCTTTGTCATAGACTGGATGATCGCTTCTACATGAGAAATTTGCTTTTCATCGATTTGCAGATTATTCAGGCCTTTAATTTTGTTCGCACCAGGCATCATCTTTAATAGTTCATCAAGAGGCCCCATATTACGAACTTGTCCAAGCTGATCTAAAAAGTCATCAAATGTAAACGAAGCTGTACGCATTTTTTGTTCAAGCTCTTTTGCCTTTGCTTCATCGACATTAGCCTGTGCCTTTTCGATTAACGTTAAGACGTCGCCCATTCCGAGGATCCGTGAAGCCATTCGTTCTGGATGGAACGTCTCAATGGCATCCATTTTTTCTCCTAGACCGATAAACTTAATCGGTGTATTCGTTACGGAACGGATAGAGAGGGCGGCTCCTCCTCGAGTGTCTCCGTCGAGCTTCGTTAGGACGACCCCAGTAAGTCCAAGCTGTTCATTAAAGCTTGAAGCTACGTTCACAGCGTCTTGACCTGTCATCGCATCGACAACGAGAAAGATTTCATCCGGGTTTGTGAGTTCTTTAATCTCTTTTAATTCTCCCATAAGGGCTTCATCGACATGCAAACGACCAGCAGTGTCAATTAAAACGTAGTCATGATGGTCCTCTTTCGCCTTTTGAATCGCTTGCTTAGCGATCTCAACCGGACTTACTTGATCACCAAGTGAAAATACCGGCATGCTGAGCTGCTTTCCAAGCGTTTCTAGCTGCTTAATAGCAGCAGGACGATAAATATCGGCCGCAACTAATAACGGATTGCGGTTATATTTTTTTCGAATCAGGTTAGCAAGCTTCCCTGTAGTCGTCGTTTTCCCTGCCCCTTGCAATCCAACCATCATAATAACGGTTGGCGGACGATTAGAGACAGCAATTTTGCTTTGTTCTCCGCCCATCAAGTTTGTCAGTTCTTCCTTAACCACTTTAATGACCTGTTGTCCAGGTGTTAAGCTTTGCATGACTTCCTGACCAACAGCACGCTCGCTTACTTTTTTGACGAACTCTTTGACAACCTTAAAGTTAACGTCCGCCTCTAAAAGAGCTAAGCGCACCTCGCGCATCATTTCTTTAACATCGGCCTCATTGACTTTCCCTTTGCCGCGAATTTTTTGGATCGTATTTTGCAGTCGGTCGGCTAATCCTTCAAATGCCATCTTTAGGCCGCCTCCTAGTCTAATTTCTCAAGCTGTGCTATTAGCTCTAGCTGCGTGTCATCTGATAAAGAATCCTTGAGCTTTGCTAGCAGCTTATTACGCTCCTGAAATTTCTGGAATAATAATAGCTTTTCCTCGTACTCTTCAAGCATCGCTTCTGTTCGTTTAATATTATCATAGACCGCTTGACGACTGACATTGTACTCTTCAGCAATTTCGCCTAGCGAATAGTCGTCCAAATAATACAGGGACATATAGCTTTGCTGTTTAGGAGTAAGTAATGACTGATAAAAGTCATACAAATAATTCATCCTATTTGTTTTCTCCAGCATCGCTCATCCCCCTTTGTTAAGTGAAAAGCCTTTACATACTGTAGTTTACACACAGAGGCGTTTAATGTCAAGGGAGACCACGATTTTCAAAGAAAAAGCCCAGGTATTCTAACCCGGGCTTCACTCGTTTACTCTTCTACTTCCATATCAACTAAGTCTGCAAATAATCCGTACACGTATTGTTCGGCATCAAACTGTTGAAGGTCATCCATTTTTTCACCTAGACCTACAAACTTTACTGGAATTTTGAGCTCATTACGAATCGCTAAAACAATTCCACCCTTCGCAGTTCCATCAAGCTTCGTTAACACAATTCCGCTAACATCTGTCGCTTCTTTGAATGTTTTTGCTTGGACCATCGCGTTTTGACCAGTCGTAGCATCAAGGACAAGGAGTACTTCATGTGGGGCGCCTGGAATTTCACGTTCAATAACACGCTTTACCTTTTCGAGCTCCTTCATCAGGTTCACTTTATTTTGAAGTCGTCCAGCTGTGTCACACAATAGAATATCTGCGTTTCTTGACTTGGCTGCTTGAACGGCATCGTACATAACCGCAGCTGGATCGGAGCCAGCACTTTGCTTAATCACTTCCACTCCGACTCTTTCTCCCCATACCTCAAGCTGTTCAATTGCCCCGGCACGGAAGGTGTCTCCCGCTGCTAACAACACTTTCTTGCCTTCACTTTTATATTTATGTGCAAGCTTTCCGATTGTCGTTGTTTTTCCGACACCATTTACTCCTACGAACAAAATAACCGTTAAGCCCTCTTGGATATTAATCGTATTAACTTCTTCTTCCTCATCACCCTTGTAGATGTCAACAAGCTTCTCAGAGATGACAGCCTGAACGGCTGCTGGGTCTTGAATGTTTTTACGCTTAACTTCCATTTTTAGCTCATCAATCAGTTCCATGACAGTATCGAAGCCCACATCGGCGCCAATTAAGATCTCCTCTAGCTCCTCGAAAAAGTCTTCGTCAACTTTCCGATAGCGAGCAACAAGATCATTTACTTTGCCTGAAAAATTGTCTCTCGTTTTTGTCAAGCCATCCTTAAACTTTTCGGTTACTGCATCCGTTTGCTTTGTAATTTTTTCTTTTAGCTTTTTAAAAAAACTCAAAACTCACACGTCCTTTACGTTTCAATCAATTCTTTTGTTTCTTCCAATCTAACAGAAACAAGCTTTGAAACCCCCGACTCCTGCATCGTTACCCCGTAAAGCACATCCGCTTCTTCCATTGTGCCTTTTCGGTGAGTAATAACGATAAACTGCGTTTCGGCACTGTATCGTTTTAAATATTGGCTAAAACGATACACATTGGCCTCGTCTAAAGCAGCTTCTACTTCATCGAGAATACAAAATGGTACAGGTCTAACTTTTAAAATGGAGAACAATAGAGCAATTGCTGTAAGCGATCGCTCTCCACCGGATAAGAGTCCTAAATTCTGCAGCTTTTTCCCTGGTGGTTGTGCAACGATTTCTACCCCTGTATTTAATAAGTCTTCTGGGTTCGTTAACTTTAAGTCTGCTCTTCCTCCGCCAAACAATGCTTGGAAAACAAATTCAAAATGCGAACGAATTCCGTAGAAAGTTTGCTCAAATCGCTTCTTCATTTCTTCGTCCATTTCATCGATAACCTGGAACAATGTATCCTTTGCTTCCTGCAGGTCATTTTTCTGCTCGAGCAAGAATTCGTAGCGTTCGGAGACACGCTCATATTCTTCAATTGCACCGATGTTTACGACTCCGAGCTCTTCGATTGCAAGACGAATCAGCTTTACTTTTTTACGAGCCTCCTCAACCGGTAGAACGAGAGGATACTCTTCTTTCGCCGCTTCAAATGACAGCAGGTACTCTTCTCGGAGGTGAGAAAGTCTGTTTTCTAACTCCACATCGAGACGCCCTAGCTTTACTTCTTCATCCTTAAGCGCAAGTGTTAAACCCTTATGCTGTCTTAAAAGCTCTCTTAATTCAACCTCAGAATCCTCTAAGGTACTGTGAAGCTTCAATCGTTCTTCACGCCGTGAAGAAATCATAGAGATGGTTTCATTTTTATCTTGCAGCTTTTTGGAAGCCTCTTGTTCCAAGAGCTGTTCCCCTGAACTACTAGAGTTCATCTCCGTTGATAACAAGGATAAATCCTCTTCATACGTTTCATGTCGTTTCGTATGCTCTAAAAGAGATGCTCTTGTTGCTTCAAGCTTTTCGGACAACCCGTGATGCTGCTCCATTAGTGCAGCGAGCTTCACCTTCAGTTCCCCAATTTCATTGACCACTGATTCTTTAGAACTATTTTGCGAAGATTTCTTTTCTGATAATGCTTGAATTTGCCTATCAAGTTCGGCTAGTTCATTCGCATACGTTGATAGCAATTCCGTTAACTCAACTTTACGTGAAGACAAATGCGTCTGGTCTTGTAAAAATTGAGACATGTCGAGATCATAGATTTTTAGCTTTTCATTGATATTTTTTTCTTCAATCTCAATTTCTCTGAGGTCACCCTTTTTCGATTGCTCGAGAAGGCGAAGATCCTCCCCTTGTTTTCGAATATCCTCAAGCTTTTGCTCCTGAGTTGTGATAGAAGATTTAAGCTCCTTCACCTGAGCTTCTAGCTCATGTGTTTGAGCTTCCATTCCCACTAGTTTACCTTTTAACTCTTCAAGCTCACCTTTACGGCTCAGTAGCGAAGATGTATTTGCCTTTACTGCACCACCAGTCATCGAACCACCTGGGTTTACGATATCCCCATCTGTCGTAACAAATCGACATCGATATTGTAAAAGCTTAGCGAGCTCGTTCGCACCCTTTAAGTCCTTCGTGATAACCACCGTACCTAAAAGATTTGAAAAGATTTCTTCATATTTTTGATCAAACCCAATTAAATCCTTCGCTACTCCTACATAAGATCGATGCCCTTTTAGTGCCTGAAGCTGACTACTTGATAGACTCTTCCCTCTTATGACACTAAGAGGCAGGAATGTTGCTCGTCCAAAGGAGTTTTGCTTTAAATAGAGAATTGCTTTTCTCCCATTTTCCTCATTCGCAACGACTACATGCTGCATCGCAGCGCCTAAAGCAGTCTCAATCGCAACTTCATACGATTTAGGTACTTGGATAAGCTCGGCGACAGCCCCCTCAATCCCAGAAAGTTTGCCATCTCTTGCCTTTAATACTTCCTTTACTCCTTGGAAAAAACCAGAATAGTCATCTTCCATCTCTTCTAGCATATCTTTTCTAGACTTTGCTTTTTGTAAAAATTGATATGCTTGATAAAGCTGAGTTTCTTGCTTTTGATACTTATTCTTCAAGTTCTCTAGCTTTTTCTGCTCTTCTCTAAATACATGCACTTGTTCTTCAAGATTTTTTTGAACACCAGCAATACTAGCTTCAATTTCCTGCTTACGAATGGAAATAACACGTCTTTCTTGAAGATACTTTTCGTTATCAGCTTCTAATCTTGTGTTTTTCACACCTTGCTGTCCAAGTTGCTTTTCTGTGTTTTGAAGCTCATTCTTACTAGATGCTTGTCTGTTTAAAATTTCAATATAATCACTTTTTAATGACTCGATTCGCTCTTCAATATTCTCACTAAACGATGCGAGAACTTCCTGCTTTTCTTTTAACAGTTTTTTAAGAGAGAGTACCTCATCATTCATACGCTGGTAGCTTTCCTCTTGCTCAAGTTGAAGCGAGGTTAACTCTTGGATTTTCAGAGAAACTTCTTCTATGCTTTTTCTAAGCTGCTCTTTGTTTTGCCAAGCATTTTTCTTTCTCTCTTTTAGAACCTCTTTTCTGCCTTCAACCTTTTCAAGCTCCTCACTAACACGCAGTAGAACGTCCTGCAAATCGGTAATCGATTCATCGAGGGCCGCCATATGATCTCTCATTTCTACAATCCTAGCTTCCTTCGATTGAATAACGATAGATAGATTCATTTCATCCTCTTTATGCTGTTCAAGCTGACTAGTCAGCTTTTCCCACTTTTCATGAAGATCCTCAATTTCGTGCACCGTTACCGCTACTTCAATCTTTTCGAGCTCTTCTTTTTGCTGCAGAAAATCCTTTGCAATCGACGCTTGAATTTTAAGTGGCTCTACTTGCGTTTCTAGTTCATGCAAGATATCACTCACACGATTTAAATTATCCTGAGTTTCTGTTAGCTTTGACTCAGCTTTCTTTTTACGATTTTTATATTTTAGAACACCAGCAGCCTCTTCAAAGATCGTTCTTCTTTCTTCGGCCTTGCTGTTTAATATTTCTTCTACTTTTCCTTGGCTGATGATCGAAAACGCTTCTCTCCCTAATCCAGAGTCCATAAACAAATCAACGATATCTTTTAGCCTGCATGTTTGCTTATTGATTTGAAACTCACTATCTCCAGAGCGATACACACGTCTAGTGACACTTACCTCATTGTATTCAATCGGTAATGCTTGATCTTCATTATCCAACGTCAACGTTACTTCAGCAAAATTCAATGCTTTTCGCGAATCACTACCAGCAAAGATAATATCCTCCATCTTTGTGCCACGAAGCGATTTCGCTGACTGCTCTCCTAACACCCAACGAATCGCATCGGTGATATTACTTTTTCCGCTTCCATTTGGACCAACCACTGCTGTGACACCCGGGACAAAATCGACCCCAATTCTCTCAGCAAACGACTTGAATCCGACTACATCCAAACGTTTGAGATACACAGCTTTTCCCCCTTTATCTCTACTCCTGTTGTTTTTCTTCTAGCTGTTCTTTTGCTCCATTAAGGTGAGATTTGATCTTTTCTAAAGCCATTTGTGCAGCATGCTGCTCCGCTTCTTTCTTTGATCTCCCTGTACCTTGTCCAAGCTCTTCGTTGTTTAAACAAACCTTTGAGACAAACTCCCTGTTATGGGCCGGTCCTCGCTCTAGTAAAATTTTGTATTCGATTGTACCAATTCCATCTCTTTGTACAAGCTCTTGCAGCTGACTTTTAAAATCCATCACATGAGAAAAAGCACCTTCGTTAATTTTAGGAAATACAACTCTTTCTAAAAATCCAATCACTGTTTCAATTCCTTTGTCCAAAAAGAGTGCACCAATAAATGCCTCAAACACATCCGCTAACAGTGCTGGACGCTCACGTCCACCTGTCATTTCTTCCCCTTTTCCAAGAAGCACTAGTTTCCCAAAAGAAAGTTCGTTTGCAAACCTTACTAAAGAGGGCTCACAAACAACAGCTGCACGCAGCTTCGTCAACTCTCCTTCGCTCATCATCGGGTATTTCTTGTAAAGGAATTGTGAAACGGTTAATTCTAATACAGCGTCTCCTAAAAATTCAAGCCTCTCATTATCTTCATAGGGCTTTCTACGATGCTCATTCACATATGATGAATGGGTAAATGCTTGTTTTAATAGCTTCTCGTCTGTAAAGTTAATTCCTTGTTCTGCTTGAAATTCTTTAAATAATTTATCATAAGAGCGAAAGCTACGTTTCTCTCTTTCTTTTCCGTACTTGCTCATTTTGCCTCCACCTTGCTAATAGTTTACATACCATATCAAGTTTACGTAAAAGTTCTTAAAAACGCAAAGGAAGATTGAAGGTTTTTCAATTTTTATTTACAACAGAAGAAAGCCCCGCATAGCTGCGGAGCTTTTTCATACATTCTAACGATTATTGAGTACTTTTTATGTAATTCACAGCGTCACCCACTGTAGAAATCTTTTCAGCATCATCGTCAGAGATTTCCATATCAAACTCGTCCTCTAATTCCATAACTAGTTCTACTACGTCAAGGGAATCAGCACCAAGATCATCCTTGAAAGAAGCTTCAAGAGTCACTTGATTTTCTTCTACTCCAAGTCTGTCAACGATAATCTTCGTTACGCGCTCTAATACATCTGCCATGCTTTTCACCTCCCCTCAAGGGACATTATAGTGTATTTCCTAAAATTAATAAACGATGAATTTTCAGTTACATGACCATTCCGCCGTTAACATGGATTGTTTGTCCTGTAATATAGCTGCTGTCATCAGATGCTAAAAACGTAACTGCATTGGCAATATCCTTCGGTTCACCAAACTTAGCCAGTGGAATCATCTTTAACATTCCCTCTTTAATCTCATCGGTTAGCTTATCTGTCATATCAGTCGTAATAAAACCAGGTGCAACAGCATTAACCGTGATCCCACGAGGAGCAAGTTCCTTTGCTGTCGTCTTCGTTAAACCGATTACTCCAGCCTTTGCTGCCACATAGTTGGCTTGACCAGCGTTCCCGCTTTCCCCGACAACGGAAGAAATATTAATAATTCTGCCACTCTTCTGCTTCATCATTTGACGAGTAACGGCCTTTGTACAAAGGAACACACCTTTTAGGTTTGTATTAATAACATCGTCCCATTCGTCTTCCTTCATACGCATAATTAAGTTATCTCTAGTGATTCCTGCATTATTGACAAGAATATCTAGACTTCCCCAACGGTCTATCGTTTGCTTCACCATCTCCGCAACGGACTCTCCATTAGCAACATCACATTGAACGGCAAATGCTTCTCTTCCAAGACTTTGAATTTCTTGAACCACTTCATTTGCACGAGCTTCACTTCCAGCGTAGTTAACCGCAACATTTGCGCCCGCTTTTGCTAGTTCAATAGCAATGTCTCTTCCGATTCCACGTGAAGCACCTGTAACAAGTGCCACTTTTCCTAAAAGCTTCATACTGTTCTCTCCTTTAATGCATTAATCGTTGCCAGTAGCGTTTCTTCATCAGAAATTGAATAGGTTTGAACAGAACGTTCCACTTTCTTTACTAAACCAGACAACACTTTCCCAGGTCCGATTTCAACAAAAGTATCTACACCAAGTTCAATCATATGCTTCACGCTATCTTCCCATAACACAGGTGAGTAAAGCTGCTCAAGCAATCGCTCTTTAATTTCCTCAGCGCCAGTCATTTCTTGTGCATTCACATTGGCGATGACAGGAACAGTCGCTTCACTGATTGATATTCCGTCTAACACTTCACGCAAACGACCTGATGCTGGCTTCATAAGTTGCGAATGAAATGGCCCACTAACTTCAAGCGGAAGAACTCGTTTTGCTCCAGCTTCCTTTGCAAACTGGGATGCAAGTTCCACTCCTTTTCTAGAGCCTGAAATAACGATTTGGCCAGGGCAATTCATATTCGCTAGGCCTACTATGTCTCCTTCAGCCGCTGCTTTTTCTACCGCTTCTGCCAAAGTATCACGGTCTAGACCTAATACCGCCGCCATCGTACCTTCCCGATTGGGTACAGCTTCTTCCATAAACTCACCACGTTTACGAACCGCATACACTCCATCCTCAAAACCAATCGCTCCAGCAGCTACCAATGCTGTGTATTCACCTAAGCTATGCCCAGCCATATAGTCTGCTTTTATCTCAGCTTTCTTGAATTGCTCAAAAAGCGCAATGGATGTTGTTAAAAGCGCAGGTTGAGTGTTAGTTGTTTTCGTTAACTCATCTTGCGGGCCTTCAAAAATAAGATTAGATAGAGAAAACCCTAATTTTTTGTCCGCTTGTTCAAAAACAGATTGAACTTCCTTGTTTGTCTCTGCAAAGACTTTTCCCATCCCAACTGTTTGAGAACCTTGTCCAGGAAAGATAATCGCTAATTTACCCATAGTTACTCCTCTCTAGCTTCTGTGTATTTTGATATCGCCTCTTTAATCGTAGGCGCAACCTTCTTGTCCACCATGTCCCTCGTTTGTCTAATTGCATTGTAAACTGAGTTTGAATCTGATGATCCATGAGCTTTAATGACAGGTGCCTTTAGTCCGAACAATCCCGCACCACCATACTCTGAATAGTCCATCTTTGCTTTTAATTCCATAAGGTCTGGCTTTAGAACAGCTGCTGCTATCTTTGTCTTCAAAGAGCTATACAAAGTTGTTTTAAGCATTTTAAATACTGATAAAGCCGTTCCTTCAATCGTCTTTAATACCATATTGCCAGTAAAACCATCGGTGACCACTACATCTGCAACACCATCAAGCAAATCCCTAGCTTCCACGTTTCCAATAAAGTTAACAGGTGCTTCCTTTAGAAGATCAAAAGCAAGTTTGGATAACTCATTTCCCTTTTTCTCTTCTGTTCCTATATTCAAAAGCCCGACTCTTGGATTCTTTACCCCTCTTACGTTTTCAGCGTAGATGGAACCCATGATGGCATTTTGCAATAAGTGCTCAGGCTTTGCATCAACATTTGCACCAACATCAAGCAAAAGAAACCCTTCTCCACCAATCGTCGGTAAAGTCGGTGCCAATGCTGGTCTTTCAATTCCTTCAATACGTCCTACTACGAACAAACCGGTCGCCATTAAAGCCCCTGTATTACCAGCAGAAATACAACCATCTGCCTCTCCGTCAGCAACAAGCTTTGCAGCTAGAACCATGGATGAATTCTTCTTCCGTCTCACCGCTTTTACAGGCTCATCAGTGCCTAAAATAACCTCTTCCGTATGTAAAATCGATATTCTGTCGTGTGGTGTGAGATGCTCCTTAATTTTTGCTTCATCACCCACTAAACATATATGTAAATCATCAAATGCTTGAACGGCCTTTATCGCTCCTAGAACGATTTCTTTTGGAGCATGGTCGCCTCCCATTGCATCAAGGGCCAATTTCATTGTTATTCATTCCTTATGTCATTTTTTATAGCGATACATTTCAAATTCACCAGTAAATACTAGTTCATTATTCACAAAACTATTGACTTCCACAAGAGTTCTACCTTTTTCTTCATCAATTCGTAACACTTTTGCTTTTGCAATGACGCGTTCATTTTCCTTAACTGATCTGGTAAATTGAATATTTGCCTTTGCCGTTAAAGCCAGTTCATCGTTGATCACTGCAACCGCTAATGAATTAGCCTGAGCAAAAACGTGGTGACCCCTTGCGATTTGGTTTCTTTTAAACACATGTTCATGCTTGACATCAAAAATAGAAATAGCCGTTTGGTCAAGCTCAATATCAATAATTTCACCAATCACTTCATCGATTGGTAAAGAACGTACTTCATCGTCAAACCGCTTTTCAGCGACATTCTTTATTCTTTCCCGTAGCTCAGGGATCGATAACTCTAACCGATCTAACCGGATGGTTTGTACGCTAACCGTAAATTGTTCAGCAAGCTCCTCATCGGTAATAAACGGGTTTTCTTTTATAGTTTCTATTAAAAGTCGTTGACGTTCTTTTTTACTTTTTCGCATATGTAAAACACCGTCCGAAGTATTAAGACTAGGTACTAATAGTAGTATATAAAACTAAAAAGCAGATTGCAACAAACTTTTTTTTGCAATCTACTTTTTGATCTAGGTACATCCGCTTTTTATCAATCTAGCTTTTCATTTTCCAATACACCAGAGTCTGCAAGCTTTGAACGCAGCCCAGCGAATTCATCCTCTTTCCAAAACCCCTCTGATTCTATTAAGACCATAGCATCGTTTCGAGCGGTTTCTAACGCTCGGTAATCATGGACCATATCAGCTACCTTAAATTCAGGAAGGCCACTTTGCTTTCGACCAAAGAAATCTCCAGGTCCTCGAAGCTCCAAGTCCTTCTCACTGACAACGAAGCCGTCATTTGTTTCGGTCATAATTTTCATTCGCTCTTTCCCAACCTCTGTTTTCGGATCGGCCAGAAGGACACAATACGATTGTTCGCTTCCTCTCCCCACTCGTCCCCGTAGCTGGTGAAGCTGCGCCAATCCAAATCTTTCGGCATCATAGATGACCATCATCGTCGCATTAGGAACATTTACTCCCACTTCTACAACCGTAGTTGATACAAGTACTTGATATTGGTTCGAACTGAATGCCTTCATCACTTCATCTTTCTCATCAGAGCTAAGTCTTCCATGCATCAAACCAACTTGATATCGATTGTGAAAGTATGTTTGTAAGGAAACATGAACATCAATCGCATTTTGTACATCGAGCTTGTCCGACTCCTCAATGAGTGGACAAATCACATATGCTTGTCGTCCTTTTACAAGCTCTTTTTCCATAAAGGAAAGGACACGATCAAGCATATCTGCCTTTGCCCAAAACGTTTCAATCGCTTTACGACCTGCAGGCATTTCATCAATGATTGACACATCCATTTCCCCAAACACTGTAATCGCTAGTGTACGAGGAATTGGAGTAGCTGTCATAAAGAGCACATCCGGATTCTCTCCTTTTTCACGTAAAACCCTTCTTTGCTCTACCCCGAAACGATGCTGCTCGTCGGTAATGACAAGGCCAAGTTTGGCAAATACGACTTCATCCTGAATTAACGCATGTGTCCCGATTAATATATGAATTTCACCGTTTTTTAATCGTTCTAACACTTCTCGGCGTCTCTTTCCCTTTACCGAGCTTGTTAACAGCTCGACTGATAATCCAACAGGCTCTAATAACGCCTTTAACGATTCCGCATGCTGCTCAGCTAATATTTCTGTGGGCACCATTAAAGCTCCTTGATATCCAGCTGTATAACTAGAAAAAAGAGCAATAGCAGCAACGACTGTTTTTCCAGAACCTACATCCCCTTGCAGCAAACGATTCATCCGGTATGGAGATTTCAGATCCTTTAACACCTCGTTTACCACTCGTTTCTGCGCATTTGTAAGCGGGAAAGGTAGATGATCAATGAAGTCCTTTACTTTATCTAAGTTATAGTTTTGATGAAGTCCCTTGGAATTCTCCCTTTCAAACTTTCGTAACGCTTGCATCTTTAACTGAAAATGCAAAAATTCTTCATACACAAATCTTCGACGAGCTTTTTTTACATCTTCTTCGTTTAGCGGATTGTGCATGGAAAGCAACGATTCCTTCCGATTTCCAAGCTTATATTTGCTAATCATTTTTTCAGGAAGGGTCTCTGTAATTTCATTCCCATACTGGGAGAATGCTAGATTAATAAATCTCCTAAGACCTTTAACCGTCACATCTCCTTTCACACTATAAACGGGAACAAACTTTTTTTCTGATTCATTTGATCCGATTTTTGCTTGCGAGGCTGTGATCATTTGACGATGTTGGTCCCATTTGCCGGTTACGGTAACCATTTCATTTACTTGAAACTTATTTTTCAAATAAGCCTGATTAAAAAATACAACTTGAATCAAATATCTCTCCACTAACAATCGGATTGTTAGTCTCGACCGCTTTTTTCCATAATACATAAGAGAAGGCTCACTATGAACCTTCCCTTCTACGGTAATCCTCTCGTCATGCTTCACTTCTGTTAAGTCGCGAAGGCGATAATCTTCATAACGATATGGAAAATATTCAAGTAAATCTTCAATAGTTACTATTCTCATTTCAGCTAGACTTTGTGCTGTCTCAGCACCGATTCCTTTTACAGCTGTTACGGATTGCTTTAAATTACTGTTGTTGTTCTCCATGAACATGCGGTATTCCGAAAATTTTCGCTTCCAGTCTGCGACCTGTCGGAGTTGCCGCCAACCCTCCCTGCGCCGTTTCTTTAAGAGCGGTAGGCATCGTTTGACCGATTTTATACATCGCATCAATTACTTCATCACATGGTATTCGACTAGTGATTCCTGCTAATGCCATATCCGCTGCCACCATTGCGTTTGCAGCTCCCATTGCATTACGTTTTACACAAGGGACTTCTACTAAACCAGCAACGGGGTCACACACTAATCCTAACATATTTTTTAATGTGATCGCCATAGCTTCTGCACATTGAGCAGGAGATCCACCAGCCATTTCTACAATGGCAGCTGCAGCCATTCCAGCAGCAGATCCAACCTCTGCTTGACAGCCTCCTGCAGCACCAGAGATCGATGCATTGTTGGCAACAACAAACCCAAATGCTCCTGATGTAAATAAAAAGGCTATCATCTGTTCTCTCGTAGGATGTAGTTTATCTCTTACGGCAAATAAGGTTCCTGGAACCACACCAGCTGATCCTGCTGTAGGCGTTGCACAAATCGTCCCCATTGCCGCATTCACTTCGTTTGTAGCAACTGCCTTTGAGACGGCATCGAGGATCGTGTCTCCACATAATGACTTTCCAGACTGAATATATTTTTGCAGGAGCACGGCATCTCCACCAGTGAGACCCGAATGGGACCTTACCCCATTAAGGCCGCGTTCAACAGCTTGCTCCATTACGGTCAAATTCACATTCATTTGCTCTAAAATTTGTTCTCTTGTTCGACCGGTAACTTCCATTTCTTGCTCAATCATGATATCTGATATTTTTTTATTTCGTGTACTAGCGAGCTCTACTAGCTCTGCGACATTGCGAAACATGATGTACACTCTCCCTGCATTCTAGTAATCTATTTTTGAAAGCGCTACCATAAAATTCCTCTTCTATTCTACAATTTTGGCAACCTTTACCACATGGTCAAGCGCTTCTAATTCTTTAATAACTGAATCGTCAATATTCTGATCTACTTCAATCGTCATTAACGCAAGCATCCCTTTTTCTTTCCTTGAAACTTCCATATGTCCGATATTTAGCTCGTGTGAAGCTAATATATTTGAAACACTGGCAATCGCACCAAAACGGTCATTATGAACTACTAAAATCGCTGGGTGGTGACCTGATAACCTTAGCTCAAAACCATTCAACTCAGTGATTTCGATTTTGCCACCGCCAATAGAGATTCCTACTAACTCTAACTCTCCTTGATCGTCACCAATGAATACTTTAGCTGTATTCGGGTGTTCTGGAATCGCTTCTTCTTCAATAAATGTGATTTCCATTCCGTTCGTTTGAGCGATAGAAATGGACCCAATAATTCGTTCATCAAATGTATCAAAGTCTAATAATCCGCCGATTATTGCTACATCTGTTCCATGTCCTTTATATGTTTGTGCAAAAGAGCCGTAAAGAGAAATTTTCGCCCACTTTGGTTCACGGCCAAAAAGGCTTCTTGCTACTCTTCCAATTCGTGCTGCCCCTGCTGTATGTGAGCTGGAAGGACCAATCATTACAGGACCAATAATATCAAAAACACTTTTGTACTTCATCACTTTTCCCCCTTGTGGAGAATATCCTATTTACACTTAATGGTTTCCCACATTGTATTATACATTATTGTATGAAAAAAACATTGTAGTTTCTTCTATTTCCACTATCTACAAAGTGGATTTTTTCAAATGAAAGGAAGCACAGCTTTGAGCCATGCTTCCATAATATTTATTCAACCGAGAAAATGAATGCATATAACGGTTGTTTTCCATCGTGGATTTCGATTTCAACATCACCGTAATTTGCTTCTACAAACTGGACAATTGCTTCTACATCCGCGTCTGTTGCATCTTCACCTTTTAAGATCGTCAATATCTCAGATTCTCCATCAAGAAGCTGATCTAGGAGTTTCGTTGCAGAGACAACTTTGTCTTTATCCTTAACAACGATTTTCCCCTCGGCAATTCCCATGAAGTCATCTTTTTCAATCTCAAGGCCATCGATACTGGTATCGCGGACGGCATACGTAATTTGACCTGTTTTTACATTTTGTAATGCTTCTGTCATTCCCTCTTTATTGCCTTCTAGGTCTGCACCTGGGTTAAAGGCAAGAAGAGCAGACATCCCTTGTGGAACAGTTTTAGATGGGATAACAATCGCATCTTCCTCTGTTACTTCGGCTGCTTGTTCAGCTGCCATGATGATGTTTTTGTTATTCGGCAAAATAATAACTTTCTTTGCGTTCACTTCTTTAATTGCCTTAACGATATCCTCCGTACTTGGATTCATCGTTTGTCCGCCTTCAATAACAGCATGTGCACCAATACTCTTAAACAATTCTGCAATTCCTGAGCCCATAGAAACGGTTACAATACCGTACTCTAGCTTTTCCTTCGGCTTTGCAGGAGCGCTTGCTTTCTCATTCGAATCGGACAACAAATTCGTATGTTGCTCACGCATATTTTCAATTTTTAAGTTCACTAAGCTTCCATAGGTTTGTGCATACGTTAGCACATTTCCCGGATACTCTGCATGAATATGTACTTTTACAAGCTGATCATCAGAAATAACCAAGAGAGAGTCACCGTGCTGACTTAAATCTTGACGGAAGATTTGCTCGCTAAATGGTTTAGAGTGGAGTTTCTCGTCGTCCAACTTGACCATAAATTCTGTACAATAGCCAAACTCGATGTCTTCTGTGTTCATATGGCTTTGTACACTCTTGTGATGTTCTGCATTGACTAGATCATCCATTGAGGATGCTAGTGAAGGACCTTCAGGTAATTTTTCTCCCTTTAGTACCGCTAGGAAGCCTTCATACACAAACACAAGCCCTTGTCCGCCACTATCAACTACTCCTACTTCCTTTAATACCGGTAGAAGATCAGGTGTACGCTTTAAGGATGCCTTTGCTTCTGCAACTACTGCCTCCATAATTGTAACAATATCATCTGATTTTTTCGCTGCTTCAACTGCTTGCTTCGCAGAGTCTTTTGCAACCGTTAAGATTGTTCCTTCCACAGGCTTCATAACCGCTTTATAAGCAGTAATCACTCCTGCATCAAGAGCAGCGGCAAATTCAAATGCATTGATGCTAGCTTTTGATTCGATTGCTTTAGAAAAGCCTCGGAAAAGCTGGGATAAAATAACACCAGAGTTTCCTCTTGCACCCATCAACAACCCTTTGGAAAGCGCAATACCAACCTTTCCAATATGGTCTTGAACATTATTTCTTACTTCCTTTGCTCCAGAAGTCATCGATAAGTTCATATTTGTTCCAGTATCACCATCTGGAACGGGAAACACGTTCAGTGCATCCACATATTTTGCATTAGAGGACAAATGATTCGCTCCTTGTAGCACCATTTCAGCGAAACGTTTTCCATCTAAAGATTTAATTGACACAAGTCTTTCCTCCTCACTAATGTTCGTCACTACGAACGTACCGCTCTAGGAAGCCTAAGCTTCCTGAGCAACGCATTTTACTTACGGGTTCGTGACGCGAACACCTTGAACGTAAATATTAACTGAGTCAACGGCAAGGCCAACTGTTTTGTCTAAGGTATATTTCACTTTTGATTGCACATTATGAGCAATCTCAGAAATTTTTGTACCATAGCTAACAATTATATACATATCAATATGTACTTCATCATTTTCCTGACGAACAATTACACCTCGAGTAAAGTTCTCTCTTCTTAATATTTCCGTAAGGCCATCTTTTAGTTGATGTTTTGAAGCCATTCCTACTATACCGTAGCAATCAACAGCTGCTCCTCCAGCGATTGTTGCAATTACTTCATTTGAGATATCAATTTGTCCGAAATTTGTTTTCAGTTCGATGGACATAAATGCTTCCCCCTTTGGAATTTGCTCCTTAACTACAGTCATTTTACTATATGGACTTCAAATTTAAAAGTCATATTCCCCGCCCTTATAATAGAGCATTAAGATTTTACCTATGTCAAGGAAATTTTCTTGAAACCTTTTGTTACAACTGTTGCATTCCGAATGGTTGTATGATAAATTATTAAAGTATCTTTTAATGCTTGAAAAACGGACAATCCGCTATTTTCACATTAAATAAAACTTGAAAGCAATTTTACATTGCATTTTAAAGATGAACAAATAATGCTTCACCTTTGATAGTAAGGAGGGAAATGTATATGCCACGTAAATGTGTTGTAACTGGTAAAGGAACTCGTTCAGGTAACGCACGTTCTCATGCTATGAACGCTAACAAGCGTACTTGGGGTGCTAACCTTCAAAAGGTACGTATTCTTGTAGACGGAAAGCCAAAGCGTGTTTGGGTTTCTGCAAGAGCACTTAAATCAGGTAAAGTTGAGCGCGTATAATGTGTAAAGAGTATCCATCTGGATGCTCTTTTTCATTTTCCTTTTAAAACTAGCCTTCCCATTAACCTTTAGAAATAGACTTTTAATTATTCACAAAAAAATACACCGATGTGAATCTCTTACATCGGTGTACATTGGTTTTTAAGGTTGTCTTTCTTGAAAACGTGTTACAAATACCACTTTGGTTTAGCCCTTTTTAAACGTACCCAGCATCGCGCGGACAATGCCGCCTAAGAATTTCGGCAATTTAATCGTGTAAAATCTCATAATGTCCCTCCTCACCATCTCACGCATGAACAAGTTTCAGAACTCTCATTATCATATTCAAAATATAAAGATAAGTACTCAATATAAGGAAGTTTAATCGCGACTCCTTATCACCATTAATATGCCTTCCGAAAAAGATATAGTACCAATATCAGAAATTAGTTCATTGCTAATACATAAAGTGGAATGGACCGGAATATGACGATCTGTTAATGGATACTTAAAACCAACAAGGGTTAAGCCTTCTACCTCGCCATGGAAAGGAATAAAAGAAATATATGTGTACTCATTATTTACTTCTATTTTATGTGCACCTGCTTGGATTAATGAAATTATGTTTTGGCGATCAATGATTTCAATAGGAATCTCTTCATGTAATAGCACCGGTGAAAAAAGCAGCTGTACATTTGCAAAGAAATGATCCAGCCTCCCACCCGTAGCACCAAAGATACGAATTTTTTCCGGAGCTTGTTTGATTGCCCATGAAATCGCAATTTCCATATCCGTTTCATCTTTTTCTGGTGGAAACGTAAGTAATTCTCCAACATGTTTCTTTATAAACGATAGCTCTTCTTCCTCCACAGAATCAAAATCACCAAAGGCTTTTTCAACAAAGATTCCTTCTTTTATTAGTGTTAGTACTCCACGATCTACACCAATCCATTCTCCACTGAATGAGTGAAGAGAAGGGATAAGCTCTAATGGACCACCTGCTAATATATTGATCTCCATTTTGAATCCTCCTTGTAATAAGGAAAAGCTAGCTTTTAAAAAGCTAGCCAACAATCTTATCCTCTTATTTTTTCTATCGCTTTTTTTCTATCTTTTTCGTTGTATATAGCCGATCCAGCCACGAGAACATTCGCACCAGCTTCTACACACTTCCTAGCCGTTTCCTCGTTCACTCCACCATCTACTTCAATTTCAACGGATAGCCCTTTTTTGTCTACAAGGTCTTTTACCTGTCTAATCTTTGGAAGGACTCCTTCAATAAATTTCTGACCTCCAAAGCCAGGATTTACAGTCATTAATAGTACCATATCGATATCATCAATCACATGCTCAATCGTTTGAACAGGTGTTGCAGGATTTAGAACGACCCCTGCCTTTACTCCAAAGGATTTAATGTAGTGGACAGTCCGATGGAGATGCTTACAAGCTTCTACATGAACAGTAATATAATCTGCCCCTGCATTAGCAAACGCCTCAATATATTGGTCAGGATTTTCGATCATTAAATGAACATCAAGGGGTAGCTTGGTAATTGGACGAATCGCTTCTACCACCAAAGGGCCAATTGTTATGTTTGGAACAAAATGTCCGTCCATGACATCGACATGGATATAGTCGGCTCCTCCACGTTCTACATCTTTAATATCTTCTCCCAATTTTGAAAAATCAGCGGATAGTATGGAAGGTGCAATTTTCACCATAGTTAATACCTCGGCTTTCTCTCTTTGATTTCTTGAACAAAAAGCTCATAATGCTCATATCGATATTCAGGAAGCTCTCCGTTATTCACCGCTTCCTTTACCGCACATTTAGGTTCCTTTAAGTGAATACATCCACGAAATTTACAGTCTTCACTTAGTTTTTCAATATCAGGGAAGCAATAGTTTAAGTCCTCCACCTCAATGTCAGTGAATTCCAGTGAACTAAAGCCAGGAGTATCTGCAACTAACCCTTCCCCAACCTTGATTAATTCCACATGTCTCGTTGTATGCTTTCCTCGACCTAAATGGGAGGATATATCGTTTGTCTTTAAATCCAGATCAGGTCGAATTGCATTTAGAAGCGATGATTTTCCTACACCTGACTGACCAGCAAACACGGATATGACTCCTTTTAAATGCGGGAGCAGCTGCTCTAGCCCATCTTCCGTTTCTGATGAGGTTAAAATCACTTCATAACCCGCCTTCGTATATTGATCCCGGTAGGTTTCGATCTTTACTCTATCATCAGCACTCGTTAAATCCATTTTCGTCACACAAATAATAGGCTTGATTCGATTAAACTCAACTAATACAAGAAAGCGGTCGAGCAATGACGTACTAAAATCAGGTTCAACAGCCGAAAACACCAATATCGCCTGATCAACGTTAGATATCGGTGGTCTTACCAGCTCGTTTTTTCGATCCTTCACCTCTAAAATATAACCCTCAGATTCATTTTCAGCTTGGAAAACAACTTCATCTCCTACAAGTGGAGTCACTTTATTTAAGCGAAATACCCCTCTTCCTCTGCATTGAATCACTTGATTATCATCTGAGAAAACATAATAGAACCCACTTAATGCTTTAATAATTTTGCCTTCTGGCATACATACACTCCTTTAACAGAATGTGAACTACTGTTCCTATCCCCATTCAGCTTGAAGGGTATGGAACAGTTTGTTCATCGATAACTTCACCGTCCCTTTGAACTCTGTAACTAGCTTGCTGACCGGGAGCGATAATTAACTGAATGGTTCTAGTTTCTGTTTTTGTAATTTCAAAGGTTTGCACTGGTTCTGTGCTATTATGTTCCATATCCTCGATATAGATTTGGACACTTTGGGGAGTTCCTTCAACCAACGGCTCATAAGAGATGGTAATTTCCCTTGTTACTTCTTTCGGAATCTCCTCTTTTCCTTTAGAGAGGACTACGGTCACTTTAGACCCTTTTTGTAAATCTGTACCTGCAGAAGGCTTTTGCGAGACAACTAACCCTTCCGCTACCGTATCGCTAAATTCGCCCTCAGTTGCGATCTCAACGTATAATCCAGAGGATTGTGCGTACTCTTGGATTCCTTTTTCATTATAACCCGAAAGATCCTTGAGCTTTATTAACTGCGGCCCCTTACTAACGGTAAATTCCAGTTCCGTTTCTGCTGGAATAATTTCTTCCCCGCTAGATGGATCCTGAGAGATGATTTGTCCCACTGGGGCAGAATCATGGTACACTTCCGTTTTTGTAATGTCTTTAAAGCCCCTTGCTTCTAATAAATCAATTACATCATCATATTGACGTCCGGTATAATCTAGCAAAGTCCATTTCTCTTTGCCAATACTTAAATAAAGGTCAACTTCCTGCCCTTCTTTTACCGTTTTCCCTTCCTTAGGGTTTGTTTTTATGATGAGTCCTTCCTCTACTTCTTCATCTGTAACTTCAATCGTTTCGCCAATTTTCAAACCTTGCTCCTGAAGGATTTCCATTGATTCATCTAACTCTTTTCCAGAAACATCAGGAACTAGCACGTCTTTTGGTCCTAATAATGAAGGTAAAACTGTTACAGTTAAAACTGCAAGTATAACCAATGTAAGAAAAATAGATACAAGTACAATGGGCCATTTCCTCTTCTTTTTCTTCTTCTTTTTATCTCCGTCTTTGTCAGTTGTCTGTTGAAGAACAGGATGCTCTTTACTATGTACGAGAGTCTCATCAGAAGTTAGATACTGATCAGCGGTAATGACTGGAATTGCTTTTGTTGCATCATCATCAATCGGAAGAGCAAACTTCGGCTCGTCGATTCGATCAGGATCGAGGGCGGTTACTAAATCCATCTCCATATCTTCTACACTATCATATCGATGAAAAGGATCCTTTGCCGTTGCTTTTAATACAATATTTTCCACACTTTGTGGAATTTTTGGATTCCATCTTCTTAACGAAGGTGTTTCCGATTGTAAGTGTTTTAAAGCAATAGAGACCGCTGACTCACCTGAAAATGGCAGCCTTCCTGTTAACAGCTCAAACATTACAATTCCAAGAGAATAGATATCCGATTTGCGATTTGCCATTCCACCTCTTGCTTGTTCTGGAGATAAATAATGCACGGAGCCAAGCACTGAGTTTGTTTGTGTAATACTCGTCGCACTCATCGCCATAGCAATTCCAAAATCAGTAATTTTCACATTTCCTTCACGATCAATTAAAATATTATGTGGTTTAATATCCCTATGAACAATGTGATTTTGATGAGCATGCGAAATAGCTGAGGTTAACTGCTTCATAATATTAATGGCATCCACTACGTGTAACGATAGCTGCTGCTGTATGTATTGTTTGAGAGTTTGCCCCTCCACATACTCCATAACAATATAATAGATAGAATCTTCTTCACCAACATCGTATATACTAACAATATTCGGATGAGCCAAGCTCGTTGCGGATTGTGCTTCTCGGTGAAAGCGTCGAATAAATTCCTCGTCATTAGAAAAATCAAGTCTCAGTACCTTAACAGCCACGTCTCGATCTAAGATCATATCATGAGCAAGATAAACATTGGCCATTCCGCCGCCACCAATCATCTCAAGCACTTTGTAGCGGCCGCTTAAACGCTTCCCGATTAGCATGTATCCCCACCCCAATCATCGCCAACGTCAAATTGTAAAATGACTAAGGTAATATTGTCCTCACCACCATGCTCATTTGCAAGGTTGATGAGAGTGGTTGCCTTCTCCTCTAATTTTTCAGCATTTTTTAAAATACTAACCATTTCATCGATTGAAACCTTATTAGATAAACCATCAGAGCATAAAAGGAGGACATCTCCTTCTTCAAACATGATGGTGCGAATATCCATTTTTACGTCTTGTTCCGTTCCAAGAGCACGTAAAATAACATTTTTGCGTGGATGATGTTCTGCATCCTCTCTTGAAATTTGTCCAGTTCTAACAAGCTCATTCACAAGTGTATGATCCTCTGTTAACTGCTGAAAACCTGTATCATTTAAAATATAGCAGCGACTATCACCAATATTCAGCACAGTTGAAAATAATGGCGTAACAATGGCAGCAACAACTGTTGTTCCCATCCCTTCACACTCGGCGTGTTGCTGTGAATGCTGAAATACTACTTGATTGATATGAGGAATACTCTTGCTTAACCAGTCCTCTGCATGAGAGGCGGTTTCAATTCCACTTGAATCCTTCCACATCTCTTCTAAATGCTTTATCGCCATGGAACTGGCGACATCTCCTGCTCGATGTCCACCCATTCCATCTGCAACTACGCATAGATGCTGCCCATCACGGTTGATAAAGATTCCCCCACTGTCCTCATTATGCTGGCGAATCCGACCTCGGTCCGTTTTAAATACCGCTTTCACCTATTGTCACCTCGTCTCTTCTTTTCGTTCCTTTGCACGAAGTTGTCCACATGCTGCATCAATATCATGACCGTGCTCTCTACGAATCGTTACGTTTACTCCATGATTTTTTAACGTTTTTTCAAATGCAAAAATTTGATCTTTAGGTGTTCGAACGTAATCTCTTTCCGGCACATAGTTTACTGGAATTAAGTTTACGTGACATTTCACACCTTTAATGAGCTTTGCTAGCTCTTCGGCATGCTCAACCTGGTCATTTACGCCGCCAAATAGCCCATATTCAAAACTTACTCTTCTTCCTGTCTTCTCAATATAATAACGTACCGCATCCATTAAATCAGGGAGCTTATACGCACGGTTAATAGGCATTAGACGACTGCGAATTTCCGTATTTGGTGCATGAAGTGAAATCGCAAAGTTAATTTGCATACTTTCATCGGCAAACTGATAAATCTTCGGGATAATTCCACTTGTCGAAACCGTAATATGTCTAGCTCCAATATTCAATCCTTTATCATGGTTGATAATCTTCAAAAATGAAAGCATATCATTGTAATTATCAAAAGGCTCTCCTATTCCCATAATAACGACAGAGCTTACTCTTTCATCTGTTTCATCTAATGCTTGCTGTACTTTTACTACTTGAGCGACGATTTCCCCTGCTTCTAGATTTCGTTTCAGTCCACCTAATGTTGATGCACAGAAAGTACAACCAATTCGGCAGCCAACTTGTGTGGTTACACACACCGAATTCCCATATTCATGCCTCATAAGGACTGTTTCAATAGAGTAACCATCATGTAGTTCAAATAAAAACTTAATCGTCCCATCTGATGATTGTTGTTGAATAAGCGTATTTAGTGTGGTTAGTGAATAATGATTTTCTAACGTTTCACGTAAAGTTTTTGAGAGATTAGACATATCCTCAAAACTTGTCACTCTCTTTTTGTATAACCAATCAAAGATTTGCTCGGCACGAAATGCCTTTTCATTATGTTCTACTAACCATGCTTTTAAATCGTGTAATTCTATAGAGTAAATGGATGGTTTTTGCACGGATGTTTGTTCTTTTTCGATAGTTGTCTGTTCCATTTCTTTACACCTTCTTCCTTAAACTTGCAATATAAAATCCATCTGAACCAAAATCTTGAGGGAAAATCTGAAGCTGAAAGTCCGTCATAAGTGGCTGAATAGCCTTTGGCATCCTCTCAATAACCGAAAGGTCTCCTTCAAAATCTGTATGCTTTTGTAAAAACGCTGCCACTACCTCTTCATTTTCAGAGCGGTCGATTGTACATGTACTGTACACCAACGTTCCACCTGGCTTTAACAGTGGAGTAACAGAATCTAATAACTGCAACTGAATACTCTGAAGACGATTTAAATCCTCTTCTTTTTTTGTGTATTTCATATCTGGCTTTCTTCTCATTACACCAAGACCAGAGCATGGGGCATCAAGCAATATCCGATCGAACGTCATACCCTCAAACTCTTCTTGTACTTTACGACTATCCATAGCTTTAGTTTCTATATTTGTCAGTCCAAGTCGGGCAGCATTTTCATTAATCAACCTCACTTTATGCTCATGAAGATCTAATGAAATAACTTGTCCTGTTTCTTCTAGCTTTTCAGCGATATGAGTCGACTTTCCACCAGGAGCTGCGCATGCATCTAAAATCGTTTCATTTTGTTCGATTCCTAATGCATATGCTACAAGCATGGAGCTTTCATCCTGAATCGTAATCAAGCCTTCTTTAAAGCTTTCCGAATGGGCAAGATTTCCTTTTAAGCATTTAATTGCTTCAGGAACAACCACACTTTCCCCGACTTGAAAGCCTTCTTCTGAAAGCCTTTTGATGCAAGCTTCTCTGGTGATTTTATTTGTATTAACTCGTGCTGTTTGCATTGGTGCAGTTAAATTTATCTCACACATCTCTTTCGCTTTATTATACCCAAATTGCTCGATCCATCTTCTAACAAGCCAAGTAGGATGACTGGTTTCTATGGACAATCGTTCGACTTCATCCTTAATCTCATCCATATCTCTTATGCCTTCACGTTGCAAAGAGCGGAGAACACCATTAACCATCCCAGATATCCCTTTATGCCCTCTCTTTTTAGCAATTTCCACTGCCTCATGAATGGCTGCACGGTCGGGTATTTTATCTAAATAAAGCATTTGATATAACGTCATTCGCAGTAGCTGCTTCACCCAGTTTTCAAGCTTTTTTGGGTTTTTTATAAATGGCTCTAAGTAATAATCAAGAGTCATTTTTCTTTGTAACGTTCCGTATGTTAATTCCGTTAACAATCCAATATCCTTCGTTGCAATTTGATTCTTTTTAATCACATGGTTTAAAAGTAGATTGCTATATGATTGATTTTTTTCGATTTGCTCCAGAATGGTTACAACACTTTCTCGAACATTTGATTTTTCTGTCATTTGCTAACTCCTATACGATCTCCAACCTTTAAAAACGAACCTGCCCCACGTAAAAATTGATCGGCTGTCATTTTCTTTTTACCAGAAGGCTGGAGCTCAAGCACTTTGATCGCTGTATCATTGCCAGTTGCAACAACAAAACCATCTTCTTCGATCGCAATAATTTCTCCTGGATCTGCCTTTTTCACTGCCTTTACCTTCGTCGCACACCATAGCTTCAACACTGAATCTGAAAGGTGGGTGTATGCAACTGGCCATGGGTTCATGCCCCTGATATGGTTGTAAATTTCTTCGCCTGTTTTAGACCAAACAATTTTCTCTTCCTCGCGCTTTATATTATACGCAAATGTTGCTTCCTTCTCATTTTGGGGAATTGGTTCTAACTCCCCCTTAATCAGTCTTGGCAATGTGTCTAACAATAACTTAGAACCTGCCTCACTAAGCTTATCATGTAAAGAACCAACCGTATCTGTTTCTGTAATTTCTACTTCTACTTGAGTTAATATATCACCTGCATCAAGCTTTTCTGCCATATACATGATCGTAATTCCTGTTTTCTCTTTTCCTTGAATGATGGAGTAATGGATGGGAGCCCCTCCACGCAATTCTGGTAACAGAGAGGCATGAACATTAATGCATCCGAGCGGTGGCGCTTCTAACAGTTCCTTCGGAAGGATTTGTCCGAACGCTGCCGTTACGACTAAGTCAGGCTTTAAGCTTAATACTTGATCTAAGTCCTCTCTTACACGAATCTTTTCAGGTTGAAGAACAGGAATACCATGCTTTTCCGCTTCTACTTTTACCGGAGGTGGAGTAAGTACTCTTTTTCTTCCAACTGGGCGATCTGGTTGAGTAACTACACCGATCACCTCGTATCCTGCTTCTATCACACTTCTTAATACGGGAACAGAAAAATCAGGAGTACCCATAAATACTATTTTTGTCATTCGCTTTCGACTCCCTCTAACTCTTCTTCAGTCAAATACCTTGTTACTTTGGATGTAAATAGGATGCCATGAAGATGATCGATTTCATGAAGAATCGCACGTGCTAAAAAATCTTCTGCTTCGATCACAAACGCTTTTCCTTTTCGGTTTCGAGCTTTCACCTTTACAAAATACGGTCTTGTTACCTCTCCGTAAACTCCTGGGAAACTAAGACAACCTTCCGGACCTGTTTGTTCGCCGGACACTTCTAATATTTCAGGGTTAATTAGTTCAATCGTCCCCGACTCATCGTCTATATCAACGATGGCAATCTGTCTTGCTATGCCAATTTGAGGGGCTGCAAGACCTACCCCATCGAATTCAATCATAGTATCGTACATATCGTTTAGTAGCTTTTCTAGTTTTTTATCAAATACCGTTACTCTCTCACAATCTTGCTCAAGTACCTCTGCAGGATGAGTAACTAGCTTCTTTACCGTCAAAATACTTCCTCCGATTTTTTCATATTTATCACTATTCTCTACGAAAACAACTCGCTTCATAACCAACTACATGAGAATATAAGGATTCACGTCTGTAGAAATGGTTAACCCGGTTGTTGCAGATTCATGCTGATATTGATCAAGTACAGTTTTAATGGCACGACCTAACTGTGGCTCACGTTTGTATTTTATCAAACATTGGTATCTATATCTATTTTTGATTCGAGGGATTGGTGAGGCAACAGGGCCTAGAACAATCGCTTCTGGAGAAAGACTTTTCCGAATGTATCCGGTAATCTTCTCTGTCACCGACACCACCTTCATCAAATTTTCATGGCTTACTGTGATCAGGGATATATAGTAGAAAGGGGGATAATGGTGAAGCTTTCTTATTTGCATTTCCCTTTCATAGTACAAATCATAGTCCTGCTGAGCGGCAAACTGAATACTATAATGCTCAGGCGTATAGGTTTGTACAATAACTTCCCCTGTTAGCTCATGTCTTCCGGCTCTTCCACTTACCTGTGTTAGCAGCTGAAAAGTTTTCTCAGATGAACGGAAATCAGGGATATGCAGCATCGTATCAGCTGAAAGAACTCCTACAAGTGTAATCTTAGGAAAATCTAATCCTTTTGCTATCATTTGCGTTCCTAACAGAATATCTGCTTTTCCATCACCAAAATCAGTTAACAGCTTTTCATGCGCCCCTTTTTTTGAAGTCGTATCCACATCCATTCGGATAACTCTTGCCTCTGGCAACACTTTGCCAAGTTCTTCTTCAATCTTTTGTGTGCCTGTCCCAAAATAACGAATATACTCTGATTGGCATTCTGGGCATTGTGTTGGAACAAGGGACTCATAGCCGCAATAATGACACTTCATTCTCTCACTAAATCGATGATAAGTTAACGAAATATCACAATCCGGACAGTTAACAACATACCCGCAATCTCTACACATCACAAAGGAGGAATGTCCTCGTTTGTTTAAAAACAAAACTGTTTGCTCCTGCTTTTCGAGTCTATCCTTCAATTTTTCCATTAACACCCTTGAAAACATGGAGCGATTTCCTTCGCGAAGCTCTTCTCTCATATCCACGACTTCTACATGAGGCATCGGACCACTATTCATCCGGCTCGGTAATGTTAAAAGCTCATACACACCTTTTTTTGCACGAGCAAATGATTCGAGTGCTGGAGTTGCGCTTCCTAGTACAACTGGACAGCCATATTTTTTGGCACGTTGAATCGCTACGTCTCTTGCATGGTATCTAGGATTTTCTTCTTGCTTATAACTTGTTTCATGCTCTTCATCAATGATAATAATTCCGAGGTTTTCAAAGGGCGCAAAAATGGCAGACCTTGCCCCTACAACCACTTTTACTTCTTTTCTTTGAATCTTTCGCCACTCATCGTATTTTTCCCCTGTAGAAAGTCCGCTGTGCATGACAGCCACTTCATCTCCGAATCTTCCCTTAAACCGTTTCACCATTTGTGGAGTTAAGGCGATTTCTGGGACGAGAACGATCGCTTCCTTTCCTTTCTCTAACACTCGTTGAATCGATTGTAAATATACTTCCGTTTTTCCACTACCTGTTACCCCATAAAGTAAGAACACTTGATGAAGATCCTCTTCAATAGTTTGTAAAACGGGGGTAATAGCTATCGACTGCTCAGGAGTTAATGGCAAAGCCTGTGTCCGTTCAAATACACGATTTTCGTAAGGATCTCGGTACACTTCTACTTCTTCTTCCCTTAACATCCCTTTATTAACGAGACCCTTTATAGCAGATGAAGAGGTGTTTAATAGGTTCATCAATTGTTGTAAAGGAACTGGATCTGGGTTAGCTAGGAAAAACTCTATAATTTCCCTTTGCTTCGTTGCCTGAATGGATAATAGCTTGAGTGAATCAGATAGCTCCTCTTCATTCATATGCGGCATAACATACTTACGCTTTTTCTTATTCACCCGTTCCTTTACTTCATATATAAATTCAACATGTTTACTAGCGATTTCTTTTTGTAATACCTTCCATGCATCCTTTTCAATCGTATCAAAAGAAACAATTTGACTTTTCTCAAATACCTTTTGTAGGACCTGTGGCAACAGATTCAAATCGGTCGTCATGCGGATTTTTTTTTCGTATTTGGCTTTAAGTGCTGCCGGTAGCATTACCTGATAGGCAGAAATTCGATAACAAAGAGTTTCTTCAGATAACCAATCCCCAAGCTGTAAAAGTTCTTCATTTAATACCGGTATAATATCCATAGGAGCAATAATATCTCTAAGCTTTTCAAACTCTGAGCTAGGCTGAACGGAAATGACAAACCCTTGAATTTTCCGAGGCCCAAACGGAACAACCACCCTCATTCCTGGGGTGATCACCCCTTCTAAATGCTCAGGAATGCGATAATCAAATGGTCTGTCGGTTTGCTTAGCTGGGACATCCACAATTACACTTGCAATCATTCAGCTTCCTCTTTTGGTAGGAGCTTTAAAGCCTCTAAAAGAAGGGTTTTTGCCGCTTCTTGCTTTGTCATTAATGGTAACGAGATAGAATGTCCATCCCGCTTATAAATCGTTATTTTATTTGTATCTGTCCCAAATCCAGATCCTTCTTCTGCAACATTGTTTGCCACGATGATATCAGCATTTTTCTTCTCGAGTTTTCTCATTGCGTACTCTTCTACATGGTCAGTTTCCGCAGCAAAACCAACCAATACTTGGTGCTTTTTGATTTTTCCAAGCTCAAATAAAATGTCCTTGGTTCTTTCTAATGTGATGCTTTCATTGCCTTCCTGCTTTTTAATTTTGCGATCAGAAACCGTCTTTGGCTTATAATCAGCAACCGCAGCTGTTTTTACAATTAAATCACTAGATTCATATTGGGCGATTGTCTCATCAAGCATATCCTGCGCACTTTCCACATGGATAACCTTAACTCCCAGTGGCGGATCAATGGAAACAGGTCCTGTAATGAGAGTAACCTCCGCTCCAAGATTCCTAGCTTGTTCGGCAATGGCATACCCCATTTTTCCGGACGAAAAATTCGTAATATATCGGACAGGATCTATTTTTTCTCGTGTTGGACCTGCTGTTACAAGTACCTTTTTACTCTTTAAAGGAGTATTCGTAGGTTGGAAAAATTCAGCAATTTTCTCAACAATCGTCTCAGGCTCTTCCATTCTGCCTTTCCCCACATACCCACATGCTAAATAACCCTCTCCAGGCTCGATAAATCCATATCCGTAGCTTCGTAATGTTTCTAAATTCTTTCTCACTGCAGGATGGTCATACATATGAACGTTCATTGCAGGGGCAATCCATACCGGTGATGTTGCAGCCAGCAAGGTCGTAGTAATCATATTATCAGCGATTCCATTCGCTATCTTTCCAATGACATTCGCTGTTGCCGGAGCAACAACGATTAAATCTGCCCAATCAGCCAAATCAATATGGGCAATTACCTTTGAATTCTTTTCATCAAACGTGTCTATATGTACATCGTTTCTTGAAAGTGCCTGAAAGGTTAAGGGTGTCACAAATTTTGAAGCCGATTCACTTAAAATGACCTTTACTTCAAGCCCAGCTTGGGTGAGTTTGCTTGTTAAAGCTGCTGCTTTAAAAACCGCAATTCCCCCAGTAACACATAGTAAAATCTTCTTTCCTCTCACAGAAAAAACCTCCGTTCGATAAACATCTTTCTTCCATTATGCAAGAACCTAACTTCATTTGCATCTTTAAAACAAAAAACAACCTAAAATTTAGGTTGTTCCCCGTCTTTATTCAGCTGATTCGTCTTTTACGATACGGTAAGTAAGCTTATCGGCATGAATTTCTTCTAATGCTTTTCCAACCTGCTTATGAGAAACATACTTATCTAAGTGCAGGTTTTCTCCTTGTTGTAGCTTTCGTGCTCTTTTTGCAGCAACCGAAACTAGTGAATACTTTGAGTCAATTTTTGTCATTAATGAATCAATTGATGGATATAACATGGATTAATCTACCTCCAAAATTCTTCTATATCTAGGTTCTACTCTTTCACGACGTAAATGCTCGGCAATGACGATCGCTTTAATTCTTTCAACAGCTCTGTCGACTTGGTCGTTTTCCACAACATAATCATACAAATGCATCATTTCTAATTCTTCTCGTGCTGCATTCATTCGATTGTTGATTACATCCTCAGTCTCCGTACCACGTGTGACAATCCGGTTTTTCAACTCAGATAAACTTGGAGGAACGAGGAAAATAAAAAGTCCATCCGGAAACTTCTTTCTAACCTGTCTCGCACCTTGTACTTCAATTTCCAAGAATACGTCTTTACCACTATCTAATGTTTGTCTTACGTAATCAACGGGTGTCCCGTAGTAATTGCCCACAAATTCGGCATACTCAAGTAGCTTTTCCTCTTTTATAAGTTGTTCAAATTCTTCTCTAGACTTAAAGAAGTAATCAACTCCATCAACTTCCCCTTCTCTTGGAGCACGGGTAGTCATTGAAATAGAGTATTCAAAGGCGGTATCAGGCTGTGAAAATACCTCTTTCCTTACCGTACCTTTTCCTACTCCAGAGGGTCCAGATAATACAATTAATAACCCTTTTTCTTGCATGAATCAATCCTACCCTTCATCAATAATATCATCTTTATCATTTAATCGGGCCGCAACCGTTTCTGGCTGTACCGCAGAAAGAATAACATGGTCACTATCCATCACAATTACTGCACGAGTTCTTCTTCCATATGTAGCATCTATTAACGAACCACGATCCCTAGCATCTTGAATAATTCTCTTTATCGGAGCTGATTCGGGACTAACGATAGAAATAATTCGATTTGCAGAAACGATGTTTCCAAAACCGATATTTATTAGTTTAATTGACATGATTGTCCTCCAATCATAAGAATTATTTTTACCTTCCTAAAGCTTTTCTAAACCAAGAGCTATTCAATATTTTGAATCTGCTCCTTAATCTTTTCAATCAAGCTTTTTAACTCTACCACTTCGGTAGCTATCTTTGCATCATTTGCCTTTGATCCGATTGTATTTGTTTCCCTATTCATCTCTTGAACAAGGAAATCAAGTTTTCTTCCAACAGGCTCCTGATCATTAAGGAAGGTATTAAATTGCACAACATGACTATCGAGTCTTGCAAGCTCTTCATTGATATCTGCTTTATCTGCAAAAATGGCAATTTCAGTCACGATTCTCGCTTCATCCAGCTGCAGGTCTACATATTCTTGAATTCTCTTTTTTAACCGATTCGCGTATTGTTCAACCACAGTTGGCGCATATTGTCTAAGTGCTTGGACAGTCGATTGTATCTTTTCAATATGTGAGCGAATATCCTGTTGCAATGCCTTCCCTTCCGCTTCACGCATATTCACACAATTTTGAGCAGCCTCTAAGCTTGCATCTAACACAAGCTCTTCAATACACTCGGTGCCAGATTCTTGCTCTTCAATACTAAATATCTCGTCACGATTAAGTATATCCTTTAATGAAACACCCTCATTTATTTGAAAACGTTTCTGAATTTCCTTTATGTACTGAAGATAGTCCTCTAAGAGACTCCAATCGACTAAGAGTTTTCGATTTGTCAGTTCTTCACCTTCTATGGTAATGAAGACCTCAATTCTTCCTCTTTTTATGTATTCATTTAGATTCTTTTTTAGCTTATCCTCGAAGTTAGAAAGACTTCTAGGTATTCGGAAGTGATATTCGGCAAATCGGTGATTCACCGTTTTAACCTCAACAGTTACCTTGATATGTTCATTGCTGCGGATGCTCCTACCAAAGCCTGTCATGCTTCTTACCAAACCCAACACCCCATAACTTTTTGTGTATAGAAAAAGGTAATAGAGCTTTCTCTATCACCTTTTGGATTATAACATACTTTATTTATTTTTACTTGCCAAAAATGAACCTGCTAGTAAAAAAGTTGGGATGGAAGCAAAACCAATGACTAATAACCAATCACGAAGAGCCAGTGGAACGGTATGGAAGATTGGTTGAAATGGCGGATAGTACATAACTACTAGCATTAAAGCTAATGAAGAAATAACCGCCCATACAAGATACATGTTTCCGAATGGATTTCTTGAGAAAACTGATTTTTCACTGCGGCAATCGAAAACATGAATCAATTGAGCTAAAACAAGAGTGGCAAAAGCAACTGTTTGAGCATGGATTAAATCATTAGGATTTTCATTATACGAAATCATAAACGCAAGCAAAGTGGAAGTTCCAATTAAAAAGCCTCGCGATATGACCTTCCAACCTAACCCTCTTGCAAAAACTCCTTCTTTAGGACTCCGCGGACCACGCTTCATCACATTTTCCTCTGGCTGATCAAGACCTAACGCCATGGCTGGCAAACCATCCGTTACAAGGTTGACCCAAAGAATTTGAATTGGCACTAGAGGCAGTGGGAGTGCAAGCAACATGGCGAACAGCATCACTAATATTTCACCAACATTGGAAGCAAGCAGATAACGAATGAATTTACGAATGTTCTCGTAAATATTCCTTCCTTCTTTAATCGCTGCTTTAATCGTTGCAAAATTATCATCGAGAAGAACTAATGCAGACGCTTCTTTCGCTACATCTGTACCGGTAATTCCCATTGCAACACCAATATCTGCTGCCTTAATAGCCGGCGCATCATTGACCCCATCACCAGTCATCGCAACGATATGTCCTCTACTTTGTAATGCTTTTACAATCTTTAACTTATGTTCTGGAGAAACACGTGCGAATACTGAAACATCATCCACAACTTCTTCAAGTTCTTCTACAGACATTTCATTCAGTGCATTACCATCTAGTACCTTACTTTTTGGTGTTAAAATACCTAGCTGTTTGGCAATCGCCTTCGCTGTAATGATATGATCTCCTGTGATCATGACGGTCTTAATGCCTGCTTCTTTACATTCTTTTACTGCATGCTTCACTTCTGGTCGTGGTGGATCAATCATCCCTTGTAACCCGATAAAAGTGAGATCCTTCTCTGCTTCTCTTTCATCAAGGATGAGCGTTCCAGGTGATACCTCTCGGTAAGCAATCGCGATTGTACGTAACGCTTGAGATGCTAACCCTTCAATGGCATCCTTTACTTTTCCCTCCATGTCACGAGACATAAACTGTCGACGATTTTCCCAGAGGATTGATTCACTTTTTGAAATTAAGACGTCTGGGGCACCCTTTGTGACAATAAATTGTCTTCCGTTCGTATCCTTCACAACAACACTCATCATTTTCCGGGCTGAGTCAAACGGAAATTCTTTTACTAACTCATACTGCTTGTGAAGTTGGTCTCTTTTAAACCCTGCTTTTAGTGCAGATACGAGAAGCGCACCTTCTGTAGGGTCTCCGTCAATAACATATTCATTGTCTTTTTGAGTTATTTCGGCGTGGTTACAAAGCATTCCAAACATTAACATTTGCTGAAGTGCTTTTTCTTCTTTTATGGAAACCTTATGATCTCCCCGATAGAATTCGCCTCTAGGCTCATAACCAACTCCACCAACTTGGGAAACCTCTCCACCGCTCCATAAATGAGTAACGGTCATTTTATTCTGTGTCATCGTTCCTGTTTTATCAGAGCAAATAACAGAAGCACAACCTAGGGTTTCAACAGCAGGGAGCTTTCGAACGATGGCTTTTTGCTTAATCATTCGTTGAACTCCAAGGGATAAAGCAACTGTTACAATTGCAGGTAGACCCTCAGGAATCGCAGCTACTGCTAGAGATACCCCAGCTAAAAACATTGTATATAAATCGTGCCCGCCAAATACTCCTGCAATCACAACTAATACAGTTAAAAGAAGGGCTGCTGTGATTAAAATTTTCCCTAATTGCTCTAGTCTTCTTTGAAGAGGTGTTTCCATTGTTTCCGCATTTTGCAGCAGGTCAGCAATTTGGCCCATCGCCGTTTTCATTCCGGTTCCAACGACAACTCCAACACCGCTTCCCCGCGTGATCATCGTCCCCATAAAGGCCATGTTTTGCATATCACCAAGGCCAAGGTTTTCTTCTTGCAATTTGTTATCTGTTTTTTGTACGGGTAACGATTCTCCCGTTAATGCTGATTCCTCAATTTCTAAACTATTGGTTTCTATTAATCTCACATCTGCCCCGATTCTGTCGCCACTTGTAAATCGTAAAATGTCTCCTGGTACGACCTCTCTTGAAGCAATTTTGATCCAATTCCCGTCTCTTAAGACATATACTTGTGGCGCTGATAACTCCTTTAGTGCCTGAAGGGAACGTTCGGCTTTACGCTCTTGGAAAAAACCTAAAAATCCATTGATAATGACAATCGCGATGATAGCAATCGCATCTATATACTCACCTAACAGTCCCGAAATTAACGTTGCTGCTAATAAAACAAGAACCATGAAGTCTTTGAATTGACTAAAGAATAAGATTAAAGCGGACTGCTTTTCTCCTTCTTCTAGCTCGTTGAATCCATGTTGTTTTATACGATTTACTGCATCAGCCTCAGATAAACCGACCATGTAATCAGTATTTAAGGCTTTTTCTACTTCCTTTTTTTCCATCCCATGGAATTTCATCCGGCAATCCCTTCCTCCTTTTGATTAGGCTCTTTTCGTTCACTTGTTTGCTATAGGAGCAAGAAAAAACCGGAATTAAGGTTTTTTCTATCCCTCTACATACTGAATCAGGATGTTTTGACTCCATTCTGAGGAAAAGAGCACGAAACGTAATTAGATTCGTGTAACTCACTTAGTACGTAAAAACAACAAGCAATGCGAAAACTGCCACTAGTCTACAGAGTTGTCCCAACTCACTCTAAACTAAGCTTATTCAGCCTCGTCCAAAAAAATGATATAATTATTTCAAAAGTGGAAGCGACCGCTTTTTTGCAATTTATAGTAAAGGATGTTCTCTTATGTCATTTGACGGACTGTTTACGCGTGCTATCACTAAGGAGCTTTCTGAGGCTTTACGAGGTGGGCGTATTAATAAAATTCATCAACCATTTAAAAATGAAATCGTGCTTGTTATTCGTGCGGGCGGAAAGAACCATAAGCTGTTGCTTTCTGTTCATCCTAGTTACGCGAGGGCACAAATAACCACAGAGTCTTATGAAAATCCCAATGAGCCTCCAATGTTTTGCATGTTATTAAGAAAGCATTTAGAAGGATACATATTAGAGGATATTCATCAAGTGGGACTTGAAAGAATGATTGTTTTGGATGTGAAGGGAAGAAACGAACTCGGAGATCTGTCGAGCAAACAACTCGTAATTGAAATTATGGGACGCCATAGCAATATTATCTTAATTGATAAAACACGAAACATGATTTTAGACAGTATCAAGCATGTTTCTTATGCTCTTAACAGCCATCGTGCGATTCTACCTGGTCAGGAGTACAAGCTTCCTCCTGCTCAAAACAAATATAATCCTCTAGAGGCAACAGAGGAGGATGTGTTAAAGAGATTGGACTTTAATGCAGGAACAATGGATAAGCAGCTGGTTGAGCATTTTGCTGGTTTATCTCCTTTATTAGCAAAAGAAATCGTCCATGAAGCAGGCATTGCCAACCGGAATACCTTACCCAAAGCTTTTATTAGTCGCATGGAAAAAATTCAAACCCATCAAAATGAGCCATCGATTATGAATACCCACGGAAAAGAAATGTTTTATCTATTCCCGATGACTCATACATCAGGTGAAGTTCAGTCGTTTTCCAATATTAGTGAAATGCTCGACCGTTTTTATTTTGGGAAAGCCGAAAGAGACCGTGTGAAGCAGCAAGGAAATGATCTGGAACGGTTGATTATTAATGAACGAGATAAAAACAAGAAGAAAATCGATAAGCTTCAAAAAACGTTGGTAGATGCACAAAATGCGGAGGAATATCAATTATTCGGCGAGTTATTAACGGCCAATCTCTATGCAGTTGAAAAAGGAATGACATCCGTCGAAGTTATCAATTATTATGATGAGAATGCTGGAATGGTTACCATTCCACTCGATCCTCAGAAATCACCTTCAGACAATGCGCAGCGATACTTTACAAAGTATCAAAAAGCAAAAACAGCACGTAAGATTGTTCAAGAACAAATTGAAAAAGCGAACGAGGAAGTGCTGTATTTTGAGACCTTAATTCAGCAAATGGAGACCGCCTCTATCAAAGATATTGAGGAAATTCGTCAAGAGTTAATTGAAGAAGGATATATTCGTGACCGACAAAAAAATAAATCAAAAAAACAAGTAGTAGCAAAGCCAGTACTTGATCAATATGTATCCACCGACGGAACAGACATCCTCGTGGGAAAAAATAATAAGCAAAACGATTATTTAACGAACAAAGTAGCTAGTCGTGACGATTTATGGCTTCATACTAAGGATATTCCTGGATCACATGTTGTCATTCGAAGCAAAAATCCTAGTGATGCAACCATTCTAGAAGCAGCCAATATCGCTTCCTACTTTAGTAAAGCACGAAGCTCAAGCTCCGTTCCCGTTGACTTCACTCAGGTTAGACATGTAAAGAAACCAAATGGAGGAAAACCAGGCTTCGTCATATATGACAACCAACAAACGGTATACGTCACACCTGACGAAAACCTTATCATCCAGTTAAAAAAATAAGAAAAGCGTAAAAAAAGGGTGTCAGACACCCCAAATGGACAGATTTGCTGTTTTTGTCCGTCTGGGGTGGACACTCTTTTTTCTGTATTTATATTAGGCTTTTACTACTGGTTTCCAAGCTGTTGGGTCTTGGCTCCAGCTACGAAGACTAGCTACTGCATCCTCTTCGATGCTTCCAGCCGCTAATGCAACATCTACTAATGTTGAGAAATCTGTTAGTGAATATGTCTTAATGTTTGCTTCCTCTAATAGCTTCTTTCCTTTTTCCAGTTCATACGTGAAGATAGAAACGACTCCTAATACTTCACAACCCGCTTCCCTTAATGCATCAACTGCTGTAATTACGCTTCCACCTGTTGAGATTAAGTCTTCCACTACTACTACTTTTTGACCTGCAACGACACGGCCTTCAATCTGATTTCCTTTGCCATGACCTTTAGCTGATGAACGGACATAACTCATCGGTAAATCAAGTAGTTCACTTACCCATGCAGCATGAGGAATTCCAGCAGTTGCTGTTCCAGCTACCACTTCTGCTTCAGGGAAGTTCTTAAGTATAAGTTCCTTTAGTCCAGCTGCAATCTCTCTTCTTGCTTCAGGGAAAGATAAAGTTAGACGGTTATCACAATAAATAGGTGATTTAATTCCTGATGTCCAAGTAAAAGGATGATTCGGTTGTAACGAGACTGCTCCGATTTCTAAAAGTGTGTTAGCTATTTTTTGTTTCATATACTTTTCCCTCCCACGAGTTTTTGTAAAGCTGATAAGCTAGTACCGGATCTTCGGCTCTTGTAATGGAGCGACCTACAACAATCATGGATACACCTGCGTTCCTAGCAAACTCAGGAGTAGCTACTCTCTTTTGGTCACCAACTGACTCCGAACTCATGCGAATTCCTGGTGTAACAGTTAAGAAGTGTTCACCCAATTGTTCACGAATGAGCTTCACTTCATTTGAGGAGCAAACCACACCATCAAGTCCCGCATCCTTCGTTACCTTTGCATAATGAAGAACGGATTGTTCAAGGCTCACTGAAATTAATTGTTCACCCTTCATTTGTTCCTCTGAAGTACTTGTTAGCTGTGTTACTGCGATGATGCTTGGCCTTTTCGCACCTGAAGCCGTTCCAGCCTCAAGTCCTTCTAGAGCTGCCATCATCATTTCTTTTCCGCCTGCCGCATGAACATTCACTAAGTCACAGCCTAAGCTAGCTAGATTTCTCATCGCACGACCCACTGTATTTGGAATATCGTGCAATTTTAAATCTAAGAAGATATCATGACCCATTTCCTTTAGTTCTTTAACCATAGCAGGGCCTTCTTTATAAAAAAGTTCCATGCCAACTTTAACGAATAATTGCTCATTATTAAATTTCTTTAAAAAACCGTACACATCATTTTTATCTGGAAAATCAAGCGCGATGATAAGCGAGTTTTTCATTCTTTTTCCAGCTCCTTCCCGTACATTCTGAAATATGATCAAATCCAAGCTCACTTAATAACGCTGGAAGTTGTTCAATGATTTTCGGACATACAAGCGGATCCACAAAATTAGCTGTACCAACTGCCACCGCACTCGCTCCGGCATAAAAAAATTCAATCACATCTTCTGCCGATTGAACGCCACCCATCCCAATAATAGGTATATTTACGTGCTGACTTACTTCATAAATCATTCGAATCGCAACCGGTTTAATGGCAGGACCTGAAAGTCCCCCTGTATTATTAGCAAGCACAGGCTTACCCGTCTTCAAATCAAGCCTCATGCCAATTAAAGTATTAATCATGGTTAACCCGTCCGCACCGCCTGCCTCGACCGCTTTGGCCATCTCAACAATATTCGATACATTCGGTGAAAGCTTGACATAAACAGGTACACTCGATACTTCTTTCACCTTTTTCGTTAATTCCTTTGCCACTTCAGGAATCGTTCCAAAAGCAATACCACCTGTTTTTACATTTGGGCAAGAGATATTCAGTTCAAGAGCATGAACATTGCTTACCTTTGAAATTTCACGTGCAACCTCAATATAGTCCTCTTCAAGTGAGCCAGCCACATTTGCGATGATCGGTACATCAAATTGGTCTAACCAAGCAAGCTCCTCATCAATTACCTTTCTAAGGCCGGGATTTTGTAAGCCAATCGCATTTAACATCCCAGCAGTTGTCTCTGCTACCCGTGGAGTTGGATTCCCAAACCGAGGTTCTACTGTTGTTGCTTTAATCATTATGGAACCTAATGTACTTAAATCATAAAACTGACTATATTCTCTACCGAATCCAAAGCATCCTGACGCAGGCATGATTGGGTTTTTTAATTGTAAACCAGGTAGGTTCACCGCTAGTTGACTCATATTAGAACCTCCCCTCCTTTAAACACTGGCCCATCCGTACAAACCTTTTTATAAGTATATCCTGTAGGATCTTCCTGTGTTCTACATACGCATGCAAAGCAAGCTCCAATTCCACAACCCATTCGCTCTTCAAGAGAAAGATATACGTTTTTCTCTGGATACGCGGTCTCTAATGCTCGTAACATCGGGGTAGGACCACATGTGTACAATGTATCAAACGAAAGATTCTGTGCGGAGATCATATCCGTTACAAATCCTTTCTCTCCATGAGATCCATCAACCGTTACGATATACGTATCACCTAATTCAGCAAATTTCTCTTCGTAAAATACCGCATCTTTTGTTGCAAAGCCTAACACATGAATGACATTCACGTTTCTTTCCTTTAGCCTTAGAGATAATTCATATAGCGGAGGTACACCAATGCCGCCACCTACTAAAAGGGCGGTTGAACCAGCCTTTGCTTCCTCTACTGGAAATCCATTTCCTAATGGCCCTAGAACGTCTACAACATCTCCGACTTTTTTCTGTGCAAGTAGCTTTGTTCCATTACCTTCTGCCCGGAAAATCATCGTAAACATGTTGTTTACTTGGTCGATTTTTGCAATACTAATTGGTCTACGCAAAAGTGGATCTACACTATCACTAACCTTTAGATGTACAAATTGACCTGGTTCATTCATCTGTTGGACGAGCTCACCCTTAAGGGTGAGCTCAAAAATATTGTGAGCTATTTCTTGATTGGAAAGTACGATACATTCCTCATTACAAATCATAGTAGTACTGCCTCCCTGCTGTTTGCGGGACTTTTCTCCATCGCCTCAGCTGAAAAATTCATTGATTCAATTACTCGTAAAATGGCCTCTGCTGTATCTAATGAAGTTAAGCAAGGAACACCGTTTTCAACTGATTCTCTACGAATTCTAAACCCATCACGTTCTGGCTGCTTTCCTTTTGTTAAGGTGTTAATCACAAACTGTGCTTGCCCATTACGGATTACATCAACGATATCAGGGTGGCCTCCACCAATCTTCTCAACAACCTTCACTGGAATTCCTTGGTCTTGGAAGAACTTCGCTGTCCCTTCCGTTGCCATTACCTGGAACCCGATTGAGAAGAAACGCTTCGCGATCCCTAAAGCTTCTTGCTTATCTTTGTCAGCAATCGTCATAAGAACCGATCCAAATCCTTGAATTTTCATTCCTGAAGCAACTAAGCCTTTGTAAAGGGCTTTTTCAAGCGTGTGATCTTTCCCCATAACTTCACCAGTAGACTTCATTTCTGGTCCTAATGTTATATCCACTCGTCTTAGCTTAGCAAAAGAGAACACCGGTACTTTAACAAATACACCTTGCTTTTCTTCTACCAGTCCTGTCTCATAGCCTTGATCCTTCAGTGATAAGCCAAGAATCGCTTTTGTTGCCAGATTAGCCATTGGTACGTTTGTGATTTTACTTAAGAATGGCACCGTACGGCTTGAACGAGGATTTACTTCCAACACATACACTTCTTCTTTTGAAACCACGTATTGAATGTTGAAAAGTCCAATGATTCCTAAACCTTTAGCCAAACGAATTGTGTAATCAACAAGCTTGTCTTTTACTGCTTGTGATACGCTTTGTGGCGGGTACACAGCGATTGAGTCACCAGAGTGAACTCCAGCTCTTTCAATATGCTCCATAATTCCAGGAATGATTACTGTTTCGCCATCGCAGATTGCATCTACTTCGATTTCTTTTCCTGTTAGGTAACGGTCAATTAATATTGGATGCTCAGGATTAATCTTTACTGCTTCCTTCATGTATTGCAATAACTCAGCTTCTTGATAAACGATTTGCATCGCTCTTCCACCAAGTACATATGATGGTCGAACCAATACCGGATATCCGATTGAATTAGCAATCACGGCTGCATCAGCCGCTGTTCTTGCAGTTTTTCCTAACGGCTGAGGTATTCCTAGCTCTTGCAATGCAGCTTCAAAACGGTCGCGATTTTCTGCACGGTCAAGATCATCCAAGCTCGTACCTAGAATCTTAACTCCTCTTTCTACAAGCTTAGAAGCTAGGTTAATCGCTGTTTGTCCACCGAATTGGACAACTACACCAGCTGGTTTTTCTAAATCAATCACATGCATAACATCTTCGATTGTTAAAGGCTCAAAGTAGAGCTTATCAGAGATACTGAAGTCAGTTGATACTGTTTCAGGATTATTGTTAATGATGATGGCTTCATAGCCAGCTTCTTGAATCGCCCAAACCGCATGAACCGTTGAGTAATCAAATTCAATCCCTTGACCGATTCGGATTGGACCAGAACCAAGCACAATTACACTTTCTCGTTCAGTAACAATCGATTCATTTTCGTCTTCATACGTACCGTAGTAATAAGGGGTTTCAGACTCGAACTCAGCTGCACAGGTATCAACCATTTTATAAACTGGAACAATGCCCTTTTCTACTCTCCAATCGTAAACAGCACGCTCATTTGACCCCCATAGCTTAGCAAGGGTACTGTCAGCAAATCCTAGTTCCTTTGCTTCTCTCGTGATTTCCTCGTTAAAAGGAAGAGTTAGTAACTTTGCTTCGAACTCGACAATCTTAGCAAATTTTGCAAGGAAGAATAGATCAATTTTGCTCCATGCATGGATGGTTTCGATCGTGACTCCACGTCTTAAGGCTTCCCCGATATAGAACAGGCGCTCATCTCCAGCTTTACGAATTCGTTTCTCAAGTAACTCATCAGAAATTTCATCTGCATCGTTTAGTGAAAAATGGAACACATTCGCTTCAAGTGAACGAATTGCTTTTAATAAAGATTCCTCAAATGTACGACCAATCGCCATTACTTCACCAGTAGCCTTCATTTGTGTACCTAGCGTACGGTTAGCACTTTCAAACTTATCAAACGGCCATCTTGGAATTTTTGAAACAATATAATCAAGTGCAGGTTCAAAACTTGCATAGGTTTTTCCTGTTACAGGGTTCATCATTTCATCAAGCGTTAACCCAACCGCGATTTTTGCAGCAAGCTTCGCAATCGGATATCCTGTTGCTTTTGATGCAAGAGCAGAAGATCTACTCACGCGCGGATTCACTTCAATAATGTAATAATCATAGCTGTCAGGATCTAATGCCAGCTGGACGTTACATCCACCCTCAATTCCAAGGGCACGGATGATTTTTAATGATGTGTTTCTAAGCATTTGATACTCGCGATCACTTAGCGTTTGACTCGGTGCTACAACGATTGAATCGCCTGTATGAACACCTACTGGATCGATATTTTCCATATTACAAACAACGATTGCATTGTCATTAGCGTCTCTCATCACTTCGTATTCAATTTCTTTGAATCCAGCAATGCTTTTCTCTAATAAACATTGTGTAACCGGGCTATTTTTCAACCCACTTGTTACGGTTTCAACCAATTCCTCTTCGTTATGGCAGATACCCCCACCAGTTCCGCCGAGTGTAAACGCTGGACGAACGATGACTGGATAACCAATTTGAGCCACGAAGTCATATGCTTCTTCAAGTGTATGAATAATTTCACTTTCAGGTACTGGCTCGCCTAAGTCATTCATTAATGTACGGAATAAATCGCGATCCTCCGCTTGCTCAATGGCCGAAAGCTTGGTACCTAAAATTTCTACATTACATTCTTCAAGCACACCTGATTTAGCTAGTTCCACTGCTAAGTTTAGGCCTGTTTGCCCACCAAGTGTTGGAACAAGTGCATCCGGGCGTTCTTTACGAATAATCGTGCTCACGAATTCCAATGTTAACGGCTCGATGTATACAGCATCCGCAATCGTAGTATCTGTCATGATTGTTGCTGGGTTTGAGTTTACTAAGATGACACGGTACCCTTCTTCTTTTAATGCGATACATGCTTGAGTACCTGCATAATCAAATTCTGCTGCTTGCCCAATGACGATGGGACCTGATCCGATAACTAGTATGCTTTTTATATCTGTACGCTTTGGCATTCGATTGCACCTTCCTCTTTTTCTGTCTCAATCAACTGTAAAAACTGTTCGAATAAATAATTTGCATCCTCTGGCCCTGGTGATGCTTCCGGATGATACTGGACTGTAAATGCTTTTGCTTCTTTATGCTTTAATCCTTCAACAGTACCGTCATTTAAGGCGATATGTGTAACCTCTAACAAAGTTCCTTGAAGCGATTCTTCTTCAACTGTGTACCCGTGGTTTTGTGAAGTAAGAGCAACTTTTCCTGTTGCTAAATCCTTCACCGGATGGTTCGATCCTCTATGTCCAAATTTTAACTTAACTGTGTTTGCTCCACATGCTAAGGCAAATAGCTGATGACCTAAGCAAATCCCAAACAGAGGAACATGTCCAATGATTTGTTGAATCATTTCAATCGCTTCTGGAACATCCTTTGGATCTCCAGGTCCATTTGAGAGCATCACTCCGTCTGGCTTTAAACGTTTAATTTCTTCAGCTGTTGTATTATATGGAACAACGATAACGTCACAATCACGCTTATTTAATTCGCGTAAGATTCCATGCTTCATTCCAAAGTCAACAAGAACGATTCTTCTTCCTCTACCAGGGCTTGCATAAGCAGATTTTGTGGAAACCTGCTTTACTTGATCGTTTTTAAATGGTGCTTTTAACCCCTCGAGAACTTCCTCGACACTTGCATCGGTCGAACAGATGGCACCCTTTAGTGCTCCATATTGTCGAATGATTCTTGTAAGCTTTCTTGTATCTACACCTGAAATCCCAGGAATATTCTTTTCTTTTAGTAATTCATCTAATGTTTTTTCGTTTCTCCAGTTCGATGCAAACTCTGCTGCTTCCTTAACAACCATTCCATGAACAGAAGGAGAAATTGATTCAAAATCATCACGATTAATTCCGTAATTTCCAACAAGCGGATACGTAAAAGTAACGATTTGTCCACAGTAAGATGGGTCAGAGAGAATTTCCTGATAACCAGTCATTCCGGTGTTAAACACGACTTCCCCCATTTTTTCTGTGTCACTTCCAAAAGCTTTTCCGATAAAGACTGTACCGTTTTCTAGAATTAATTGCCTTTTCATACTGTTACATACCCTCTTTTCCATGCGATTTTCCCAGCTGCGATTGTTACTACTGGCCATCCTTTACACTCCCAACCACCAAACGGAGTGTTTCTACCTTTTGATAAGAATGTGTTTGGATCAATACTTTCTTCTTCCGTAAGATTTACAAGCACTAGATCAGCGACCGCTCCAACCTCAAGCTTTCCATATGGTAAGTTAAACGCTTGAGCCGGCTTCACTGTTAAGAAATCAACTAGCTGCTTTTCTGTTAAGATTCCTTTTTCAACAAGATTTGTATATAAAAGTGGGAATGCTGTTTCTAACCCAACGATTCCAAATGGTGCAAGAGCCATTCCCTCAGCTTTTTCATCTGCTGTATGTGGGGCATGGTCTGTAGCGATAAAATCAATCGTTCCATCAAGTAAACCTTCAATCAATGCCTCACGATCCAATTTTCCTCTTAGTGGAGGATTCATTTTATAGTTCGTATCTAATCCTGGGATATCCTCATCACATAATAATAGGTGGTGAGGTGTTACTTCTGCTGTTACCCGGATGCCTGCACGCTTGGCATCACGTACCACGCGGACCGATTCTTTCGTACTAATATGGCACACATGGTAATGACAATTTGCTGCTTCTGCTAATAATACGTCTCTAGCAATATGAACCGATTCACACACAGAAGGAATTCCGTTCAACCCATGTTTTTTTGAAAATTCCCCTTCATGTACAGAACCCTTATGAATTAACGTGTTTTCTTCGCAATGTGCAACGATTGGCATATTTACACTTGCCGCAAGCAGCATCGCTTGAAGCATCATATCTGCTGATTGGACCCCTACTCCGTCATCCGTGAAGGCGAATGCTCCTTCTTCTTTTAATGCTGCAAAATCAGTAAGTTCTTTTCCTAGCTCTCGGATGGTAATCGAAGCATATGGCAACACTCGAACAGCACCTGTTTCTGCAATTCGTTTATTTAGGTTTTGAAGAGTTTCGACTGAATCTGGAACCGGTCTTGTATTAGGCATAGCTGCAATCGTTGTAAAACCACCACGAGCTGCCGCTAGTGTACCAGTAGCAATCGTTTCCTTCTTCTCTCCTCCTGGCTCACGTAAATGAACATGCAAGTCAACAAACCCAGGAGATACTAGCAATCCTGTTGCATCAATGATCTCTCCATCCTCCGCTTGAAGATCCGGACCAATTGCTGCAATCTTTTCGTCTTTTATTAAAATATCGACTGCCTCTTTTTGTCCTTTATCAGTAAGCCATTGACCATTTTTGATTAGAATTGTCATTGTATTTTCCCCCTTCAGATTGTTGTAATGCTCTTTTTAATACTGCCATACGAACGTAGACGCCATTTTCCATTTGCTTAAAGATTCTCGAACGCTCGCATTCGACTAAACTATCAGCGATTTCTACATCTCTATTTACTGGCGCAGGATGCATAATAATGCTTCCCTGTTTCATTCGTTTCTCTCTTTCTACTGTTAAACCAAAAGCTTGATGATAATCAACCGTTTCTCCACCAACTTGATGTCTTTCGTGTTGGATACGAAGGAGCATGAGCACATCAACGGTTTCTGTTAACGTATCAATATCTTCATAACTTCCGTATTGTAAAAGCTCTTGGTCAATCCAATCTTTTGGCCCTGAGAAGACGATCTCTGCCCCTAATCGGTGAAGGGCAATCGCGTTTGACCTTGCCACACGGCTGTGTATTAGGTCTCCCACAATTCCTACCTTAAGGCCTTGAAAATGTCCGTATTCTTCATAAATCGTTAATAAGTCGAGCAACGATTGAGTTGGATGATGACCGCATCCATCTCCAGCATTAATAATTTTAACGTTTGTTTTGCCAACTAGCTGCTTGAAGTACTCATCTTCTGTGTGGCGAATGACCACTGCCTGGACACCAATGGATTCTAAAGTTCGAACCGTATCATATAGTGTTTCTCCTTTAGTGATACTTGATGAGTGTGTTTCAAATGGAATAATGTTTAAGCCCAGTCTTCTTTCAGCAATTTCAAAACTACATTTTGTTCTAGTACTCGGTTCAAAAAACAAGTTTGCAACAAAGGAAGATTGATTAGGCTGCCACGCAGCACCCTCAGAAAATTTTTTCGCCTCTGCTAGGATGTCGTATATCTCGGTAACGGAAAGCTCTGAAGTAGTAAGCAGATTCATGATCAAAACACTCCTTTTGTGGTTTATGTAGAAAAATAGCACCCTTGACTTTTTTGTCAGGGTGCTATGCAGATAGGCAGAAGTAGAACACACCCGACTAAGGTATCTCCACTTCTCCTATGCACCCTTTCAAGCCTCTCTGGACTTTCTTTAAAAGGTGTAACTATGCTACTTCATTTTCCTTATCACTTTCAAACATATCTTCGGCAGCTTCTGGCTTACCAGGAAGGATTAAATTAATCAAAATTCCTAAAATAGCCGCTAATGCCATCCCATGAATTTCAAATCCTTCTGATACTTTAATAACTGCTCCTCCAATACCTACTACTAAGATTACTGATGAAATCACAAGGTTTCGCTTGTCTCCGAAGTCGATTTTGCTATCAACTAGCATACGTAATCCTGATGATGCGATAATTCCGAATAGGAGGATGGATACTCCACCCATTACTGGGGTTGGGATTGAGCTTATTAGTGCTGTTACTTTACCAATGAATCCAAATACTGTTGCAACGACTGCTGCTCCAAGAAGTACATACACGCTGTATACTCTTGTTATGGCTAAGACCCCGATGTTTTCACCATATGTTGTCTTCGGAGGTCCACCGATTAGTGCAGAGATCATGGTTGCTGTTCCATCTCCTAAAATCGAACGGTGTAAACCAGGGTTTTTAATATAATCACGACCAACCACTTTCCCTAATACAAGTTGGTGACCAATATGTTCTGATAATGTTACGATGGCTACTGGAGCCATTAATAATACCAAATCAAGTGTTACTTTCACTTCATAATCAACGAATGGTACAAAGAAGTTTGGCATTTCGAACCATTTTGCTGCTGCTACTGGGGCAAAATCAACGATTCCTACTATTAATGAGTACACATATCCGATAATGATACCTGCGAGAATTGGAATCATGCTCAATGTTCCTTTTCCGTAGATGGAGAAAATGATGGTTGCTACTAATGTTACAAGTGCCGCTGAGAAATGCAGTAGGCTGTACTCTCCTGCCGGGTTATTCATTGCCATACTAACTGCAGTTCCTGCTAAAGCCAACCCGATTACAATAATGATTGGTCCTACTACGATTGGAGGAAGGAGATTCATAATCCAACGGTAACCTGCTTTTTTAATGATTAGTGCAACAATTCCGTACACTAAACCAGCAATAAAGCTTCCAATCATGGCTCCTGCTGGACCGCCTGCTGCTTTTGCCGCAATGATTGGTGTAATGAATGCGAATGATGATCCTAAATAAGCAGGTACTTGCCATTTCGTTATCATAAGGAATGCGATCGTTCCCAAACCACTGGAGATAAGTGCAATCGCTGGATCAAGTCCAACTAAGAATGGTACTAATATAGTAGCTCCAAACATAGCGAATAAGTGCTGTAGGCTAAGTGTGAGCCAATGGACTGGTTTCGGTGTTTCGTGTACATCTAGGATCGGTTTGTTGTTCATGTATGTGTCTCTCCTCTGGTTAGTTAAAATAAAAACCCTCTTTTGCACAAGAGGGTCTAGTTGCAGGTCAAGGTATATATTTCACCCCTCGAGTCTACATTTCCCCTTGAAAGCCTCTCTGTGCTTTTTTAAAAGGTTATATTTATTTTTCGTGGATACTTACTGTATCATGTTTGTCAACTTCTGCTAGTTGAACAACAATCTTTTCCGAACCAGATGTTGGGATGTTTTTCCCAACATAATCTGCTCGTATTGGTAATTCTCTATGTCCTCTGTCTACTAGTACTGCCAGCTGTACAGAAGCAGGTCTTCCAATATCGACTAATGCATCTAATGCAGCGCGTACAGTTCTGCCTGTGTATAAAACATCGTCGACTAGGATGACAATTTTGTTTGTAATATCGTGCGGGATATCTGACCCCTTTACTAAAGGTTCCTGATCATTTGTTTTCTTTGTTAGATCGTCCCGATACAAAGTGATATCTAATTCTCCTACTGGAACCTCTGTGCCTTCAATTTCTTTAATTCTTTCAGCAAGACGCTCAGCGAGAAATATTCCTCTTGTCCGTATTCCAATGAGAACAATTCGTTCTACACCTTTATTTTTTTCTATAATTTCGTGTGCAACCCTTGTCAATGCTCTTCTAATGGCTTGTTCATCAAGTACAATTGCTTTTTGTGACAAGGTCTTCCCTCCTCATTTATCCATAAAAAAAACCTCTAGGCCAGGGCTTAGAGGGTACACGAATTCGATATGCAGGCATACGCATGCCATGCAATCTCCGTCTCCTTCTCAGCCTCACAGGACCGTCTTTAAAGGACTTATTCAACTATAGAAATCATAAATCAGATGTAGAACTTTGTCAACGATTATTTCTTAAAGACTCGAGAAGCTCTATAAAGTACTCAGGTAATGGTGCTTCAAACTCTAAGTATTCATTGGTTCGAGGGTGATTAAAACCTAACACACCCGCATGCAGAGCTTGTCCGCCTATATCTAGCGTTTTTCTAGGTCCATATTTGGGATCTCCAACTAGCGGGTAACCAATATACTTCATATGGACTCTAATTTGATGGGTACGTCCTGTCTCTAACTGACATTCGACAAGTGTAAAATCTTTAAAACGCTCCATCACTTGAAAATGCGTAACCGCATGCTTTCCGTTATCCACTACAGTCATGCTTTGACGATCCTTAGGGTCCCTTGCTAGTGGGGCATCAATTGTCCCATAATCATGAGGAATGACTCCATGGACAATGGCACGGTATTTACGGGTTACTGTCTTTGCAACGAGTTGATTCACAAGGCTTTCGTGAGCCAAATCATTTTTAGCAACCATCAATAACCCGGAAGTGTCCTTATCGATTCGATGGACGATACCTGGTCGAAGCACTCCATTGATGCCCGACAGATCTTTACAGTGAGCCATTAATCCATTCACAAGTGTTCCTGTTGTATGACCAGGGGCTGGGTGTACCACCATTCCCTTAGGCTTGTTTACAACTAGTACATCACTATCCTCATAAAAGATCTCAAGGTCCATAGGCTCAGGAACCACATCTAGCTCCTCTGGATCAGGAATGCTTATTTCTATTACATCTCCAACCGAACATTTATAGCTGCTTTTTACTTTTTGGCCGTTAACAACAACGTTCCCATCTTGCATCCATAGCTGCACTTGAGACCTCGACCATTCACTGTTTACACTCGAAAGGACCTTATCGAGTCTTTCGCCTTTATGCTCTTCATTAATTGTTTGTATGACTTTTTCCATTTGCTATCTCCTTAGATTGTCGCTCTTCTTGCCACATTTGTATCATTAATAAACCTACTCCAATAACTAAGGCTGAATCAGCAATATTAAAGATAGGGAAATTATAGTTAAAAATATACGTATGAATAAAATCGATTACTTCTTTATGTACTACTCGGTCGTAGAAATTACCAATCGCTCCTCCTAGCATTAACCCGAGTGCCACTCCTAGAAGCCTTTTACCTTTCGCTGCTTTTTGAATATAATAAACAATCCCGATAATCACAATCACGGTTATTAAGTAAAAAAACCACATTTGTCCCTGCAAAATTCCCCAAGCAGCCCCTCTATTACGGTGGGAGGTAATATAAAACCAGTTTTCTATAACGGTTATGCTTTCTCCAAGCTCCATTCTTTTCACAACTAACCATTTGGTCCATTGATCAAGAATAATGACAATTAATGCGATTATGTAATAAAACACAAAGGAAACCTCCAAACCTACTCTTAATATTCCCTTTGCATTTTAGCACATTCTCTTTAAAAACGACAGCAAACGCTTCTAATTAAAAAAGCGGTTTACATAAATATTGTTCAAGCTTCCCACAGTCCTCCACCGTTTTTAAGGTTGGAACCATTTGAAGTAGTTCATAAGGTAACAATTCACCTGATATTTCGCATCTGCCAAACGTACCATTCTCCAATTTTTGAATGGCACTATTGATGTCTCTTAATTCTTCCTCAATAAGCGGTTTTACTAAGGGAGATCCTTTCGAATTTGATAATTGCATCATTAATTCAGTACGCGATTTCCGGAGTTCCAAATAGAGCTTTTGTTCAAATGCTTCCATTTTGTTCATACCTCCGTTTTCAGATGTTTTCCGTTAGTATATCGCGATGGACACGATTCGACACGAACAACATTTAACAACGAAAACAATCATTAACGAAAGTGGAATAATTACTCATACATATTCCCTAAACATAGGAAAAACTCTCCGGAAATCCAGAGAGTTCTTCCATTTTTTATACAAGATGGCTGTAGTTTTCTTTCACTACATCTGCACAACGTGGACAAAGGGTTGGGTGTTCCTCTACTTTGCCGACTTCAGTTGTTACTGTCCAGCAACGTTCACAAGTTTCACCTTCAGCTTTTGATACGACAATAGCAGCTGTTTCAAGCTTTACAGCTTCCGCAGGCGCAGAATCCATATCTCCAGCTAACTCAAAACCAGACACAATAAATAATTGTTGAAGGTTTTCTTTAACAGATTGTAATAGTTCCTTTGTTTCTCCTGTTGCATACAAGCTAATTTTTGCTGTTAATGATTTTCCGATCACCTTTGCATTACGTGCTTCTTCTAAAGCTTTGAGGACATCATCACGAACCTTCATAAATTTCGTCCATTTTTCTTCAAGCTGCTTTGCATTAGGAAGGTCAACGTGTGAAGGCATATCGGTTAATTGAACGCTATCTTCCTCCACATTAGGAATGTATGCCCAAACCTCATCAGCTGTGTGAGAAAGAATCGGAGCTGATAATTTTGTTAACGCTAATAAGCTTTCATATAGAACCGTTTGGATTGCACGGCGCTCGTAGTGATTCTTTGCCTCAATATATAGAACGTCCTTTGCAAAGTCAAGGTAAAATGCACTTAAGTCTAGCGTACAGAAGTTATTGATTGCATGGTAAATGCTCGCAAATTCGTATTCTTCATAAGACTTTGTCACGGATTTAATTAGTTTGTTTAGCTTCACTAGCATGAATTGATCTACTTCACGAAGCTTATCAAATTCTACTTTGTCAGTAGCAGGATTAAAGTCTGCTAAATTTCCTAATAGGAATCGGAATGTGTTACGGATCTTACGGTATACCTCAGCTACTTGCTTTAAGATAGCGTCAGACACACGAACATCTGATTGATAATCCACTGATGCTACCCATAGGCGTAAAATATCTGCACCTAGCTGATCCATTACCTTAGCAGGGACAACAACATTACCAATTGATTTACTCATCTTTCTGCCTTCACCATCAAGGGCGAAACCATGGCTTAGTACTCCCTTATAAGGAGCTTTACCTGTTACAGCTACCCCTGTAGATAATGAAGAGTTAAACCATCCACGGTATTGGTCAGATCCTTCGAGATAAAGATCCGCTGGTCTTTGTAAATCGCTTCTCTCTTCTAGAACGGCTTGATGAGAAGACCCAGAATCAAACCAAACGTCCATAATATCAGTTTCTTTCGTGAACTTTCCATTTGGACTTGATGGATGTGTAAATCCTTCAGGTAAAAGATCTTTTGCATCTCTTTCAAACCAAACATTCGAACCATGTTCACGGAATAATTGCGATACATGTTCAATTGTTTCATCCGTGATAATCGGTTCTCCGTCTTCGCCATAAAATACAGGAATTGGAACACCCCATACACGCTGACGAGAAATACACCAATCTCCACGGTCACGTACCATATTGAATAGACGTGTTTCTCCCCAAGCTGGAACCCACTTCGTTTCCTTAACAGCTTCCAACAAGTCTTCGCGGAAATCTTTAATTGAAGCAAACCACTGTGCCGTTGCACGGAAAATAACTGGTTTCTTTGTTCTCCAGTCATGCGGATAAGAGTGATTAATGAATGTTAGTTTTAATAAAGCACCCACTTCTTGAAGCTTTTCCGTAATCGGCTTATTTGCTGTATCATAGAAAAGTCCTTCAAAGCCAACTGCTTCCTTCGTCATTACCCCTTTATCATCAACTGGACAAAGGACGTCTAAACCGTATTTTTGACCTACATGGAAATCGTCTTCCCCATGCCCTGGAGCCGTATGAACACAGCCCGTTCCTGCATCTGTCGTAACATGTTCCCCAAGCATCACTAAAGATGTGCGGTCATATAATGGATGCTTTGCTAAAATATGTTCTAGCTCTTGACCTTTTACTGTCTTAACTACTGTTACATCTTCCCAACCAATTTCTTTTGTCACTGCTTCTAAAAGCTCTTCAGCCACAAGGTAGTTTTTATTATCCACTTTCACAACAACATAGTTCAAGGTTGGATGAACGGAAATTCCAAGGTTTGCAGGAATCGTCCAAGGTGTTGTTGTCCAGATAACAATTTCTGTACCCGCATCTAATACACCTTTCCCATCTTGAACAGGGAACCCTACATAAATAGAAGCAGATCTTTTATCTTGATATTCAATTTCCGCTTCTGCTAAAGCTGATTCACTAGAAGGTGACCAGTATACCGGCTTTAATCCTTTATAGATATAGCCTTTCTTAGCCATTTCACCAAAGACCTTGATTTGCTGTGCTTCATATGCTGGATCAAGAGTGATATAAGGATTCTCCCAATCTCCACGAACACCTAAACGCTTAAACTGAGTGCGCTGAGAATCAATTTGGCCTAAAGCATACTCTTCACAAAGCTTTCGAAACTCCGCAACTGTAAGCTCCTTGCGCTTAACACCCTTATTTGTTAAAGCTTGCTCGATTGGCAACCCGTGTGTATCCCAACCAGGAACGTATGGCGCGTTGTAACCACTCATTGACTTATAACGCACAATAAAGTCCTTTAGGATTTTATTTAATGCGTGCCCCATGTGAATATCTCCGTTTGCGTACGGAGGCCCATCGTGAAGAACAAACATCGGACGATCCTTCGTACGATCTTGAACTAGAGAATAAATATCCAGTTCGTTCCACTTTTCTTGAATCTCTGGCTCACGCTTTGGCAAATTTCCACGCATCGGGAATTCCGTTTGCGGCATCAATAACGTATCTTTATAATCCATTTTTAAACTTCCTCCTAAATCTTCCTCATCTAGCTTCATTGTTACCAGTTATTAGTAAAAATAAATACAAAAAAGCCCTCTCATCCCAAAAAGGGACGAGAAGGCTTATATTCCCGCGGTACCACCCTAGTAGATAGGTTAAAAACCCATCCGCTCTAAAATTCGTAACGTGAATTTAGACGCCAAAGCTTACTATTCCTAGTGGACGTTCAGCTTGGTACTCAAGGGTGATATTCAAACTTATCGCTTTTGTTAACCTCCCACCAACTGTTAACTCGCTAGAAAAAGCATTGATAAATTCTACTATCCCTGTCATCGCAACATACAATTTTTACTTGTTAAAAAATTATATTCGAAGAAACCGCTTTTCGTCAAGCCAATGAATCTTCTTCTTCTTTTAAATTTGCAGATTTTAATTCTGCTGAATCAAGCTCATATTGTAAGAGATGATCCCAATCATCATTATTAAGCATATCAAGCTGTGCTTCAATAAGCATTTTAAAGCGAGTTCTAAATACTTTAGATTGCTTTTTCAGATCCTCAATTTCTAGAGCAATTTTACGAGCTTTAGAAAGGGACTCATTTACAATGCGATCCGCATTTTTCTCTGCTTCTCTAATTATTAGCTTAGCTTCTTTTTGAGCATTACGCTTTAGCTCTTCCGCTGCTTCTTGAGCTACAACAATTGATTTATTTAAGGTTTCTTCAATATTCGAAAAATGAGTTAAACGCTCATTCATATCGTTTAATCGTTCATCAAGTTCTTTCTTTTCTCGAATAATCAATTCGTAGTCCTTGATTACTTGGTCAAGGAATTCATTTACTTCATCTTCATCGTAACCACGGAATCCTTTTGTAAACTCCTTGTTATGTATGTCTAACGGTGTTAATGGCATTATAAGCCACCTCCAATTGCTTAATAGTATATACTATTCATTGTAACAGATATTCGACAAGTACTTTTAAATTCCTGCAAATTTTTTATAAATTATTGATGTTTTTCTACAACAATTCGCCATTTATCTTTCTTTGTTTTCCCATCGATGGAAGATAGTTTTGCTCTCCCGTAGCCTCGTACCGATAAGACATCGTCTTCCTTACATTCAAACGAGGGATTTTCAATGGTCATCCAATTAACTTTCACTACTCCACCTGCAATTAATGTTTGAGATTTCTGACGAGAAATATTATGAACAGCAGCTATAATTGCGTCTAATCTCAAGGAAGAAACGGTTGTCGTGTACTCAATCCATTGTTCCTTCATTTGAATGGCTTCGTCTAGACTACGCTCTTTTAAACTTACCTTTGAACGTCCTACCTTTTCTAGCTGCATGGAAATATAATCACTTACTTCATTGGCGACAAAGAGTTGAATGGTTTCTCCTTCTATAAGGATGTCTCCAAATTTCCCCCTTTTTAGTCCAAGCGACATCATGCTACCTAAAATTTGCCGATGCTCAATTGAAACAAACTTATTAGGGTAGATCAGCTCATATAAGGAAATTTGGAAAGCCTCTTTCTCTACAGAAAAATAATCTGGATAGATGAAGGCTCTCTTTCTTTCCACTTGCTCTGCTCCACCGAAAAATTGAACCTTTACCTCCGAATTCGCTCCAATAATCATCTCGACAATTTTCTGCTCTCTCGGGTCAAGAAAGTCCGTCAGCTTTGGAGCATAATTACTCTCCACCTGTTCCTTCCAACTCATTACTTGATCGACAAAACTATGCTCTTCACGTCGGAAGTGCTGATGCAAATCCATATTAATCTAATCTCCTATCCTATTTATAAAGATATGAAAGTGCAAAAAAGGGGCAATTATGCCCCTTTTAGCTAAAACCAACCAAATAACGTATATAAGCCAGTTGATGCCAATTTTAAAACAAAAATACCAACAATCGGGGAAATATCAATCATTCCACCGATCGGAGGAATAATTCTTCGGAATGGCTCTAAATACGGTTCACAAATTCTTGCTAAAAATTGCCCGATAGCCGTTTCTCTTGCATTCGGGAACCATGACATAAGAATATAAATAATCAATGCCCAAGAGTAGATATCAACCACTCGAATTAAAATCGTTAGAAGTAAATCCATTTACGCATTACCACCTCGTATCTTCGAATTCTGTTTCTTGCATAAGTTGCGAGATATTGCCTGATACCTCCACATTATCTGGGGTACATAAGAAAATTTCTGCACCAATCTTTTGAATATCTCCACCGATGGCATACACAGTACCACTTAAAAAATCAACAATCCGTTTCGCTTGGTCTCGTTCAATTCTGTGTAAATTCACAACAACTGCCCGACGGTTTTTTAATTGATCTGCAATTTCCTGAGCTTCTGCATACACTCTCGGTTCAATTAAAACAACCTTTGAAGATTTTTGAACACTCTGCAAGCTTACCACGTTCTGTTTAGGAGACACACTTTGTTGCTGTTGTTGTGGTTGTCTTTGCGGCTTTGCTGCTGGAGCTTCGTACTCCTCTTCTTCATACTCATATTCATCATCTAGGAAAAAGAATGTTTTAAATTTTGATTTAAGACTCATCCATTACACCTCCCACACTATTCGCCCACCAAAGCGGTGCCGATTCGTATCATTGTAGCCCCTTCTTCAATGGCAATTTCAAAATCATTAGACATACCCATTGAAAGCTCCAGACATGGAGCATATGGTAAATCAATATGTTGAATTTCAAGCTGAAGTTTTTTTAACGTTTGAAAGCATTGTCTAATGATCGTATCGTCCTCAGTAAAGGGAGCCATCGTCATTAGCCCTTCTACTCTTATTTTAGGGAATTTTTCTAATTCCCTTATAAATGGTACCACCATTTCTGGCGTTAATCCATGCTTTGATTCTTCGCCTGACGCATTCACCTGAACGAAGCAAGAAATCGTTCTATCTCCGGCTCTTGCATTAATCTCCTTTGCCAAGGACTCACGATCTAAAGAGTGAATATAATCCACTTTATCTATGATATTTTTTACCTTTCTTGTTTGAAGAGTTCCGATAAAATGCCAGGTAGGCTTGTCCCCTAAAGTGCTCCACTTTTCAAGAAGGCCTTCATCACGGTTTTCACCAAGATGTGTTACCCCACATTTTAATGCCTCTAACGCTCTTTCTGTCGTTACATATTTTGTTACGGCAATGATTTTTACTTCCTCTGGATCTCTTTTGCTCCTTTGACATGCCACATTTACCTTTTCCTGGAGCATACGTAGATTATCACTAACTTTCATTCTCTCGATTGCTCCTCCTTCCAACCAATAAAACTCATCATCCGACCCGTTTTCCCCTTGTCTCTTCGGTGAGAGAAAAAATAATCAGAATCACAACTCGTACATAAATCAGTTACCTGAATATTTGACTCATTCATTCCCGCTTTGAGGAGAATCAGTTTATTTAACTCTTTTAAGTTTAAGTGGTATTTGTTATCTTTGATTCGATTATATGGTTTTTTTTCGACATCTTCCACTAAATTTTCCACAAATGAAATGACTTTATCATCTACAATATAACATTTTTCGCAAATGGAGGGGCCAATTACTGCGAAAATTTCCGAAACAGGAATATTTTCGTCCTCAAATACAGTTATCACACTTTTCGCGATCCCTCCAACTGTCCCTTTCCACCCTGCATGAGCAATCGCAATTGCTTCATATTTTGGAGCAATAAAATAGAGCGGAACACAGTCAGCAAAGCACAATGTTAAAAGCAGGTTTTTATCATAGGTAAAGAAAGCATCGGTATCCCTGAAAGCATCTGCATATGAATTTGAGCCAAGCCCACGGTCATGTACCGAGACTTTTTTTACATGTACATCATGCGTCTGCTCGGCGCCAACCCAATGAGTTAGCGGGATACCAGTGCTTTTTGACAAGATTTCTCGATTTAAGCAAACATCCTTCTCCTGATCCCCAACGTGAAATCCTGTATTCAATGTTGAAAAGGAGTTTTTGCTTTGTCCTCCGTTTTTCGTGGTAAAACCTGCAACAAGGCCATCGAATTGATTTGCCCAATCTTTTATGATGAAATGAGACGTTTCTTTTAGAATAAATGGTTCCATTTTAAAAACCTCAATTGTTTGTTGATTTTTCTATAGTTTACCATAATTCGCAGTATACTCCCAGTGAATTCAGGCTTACTTGGCCTCTGCTTCATCGTATTGCCCTTCATTAACCCCTCTGTAACGAACTAAAATGACATCCTCGCCGATTTTAAGTATATTTCTCCAAGAAATAATAATCTCTTCTTCTTTTCCAAAGAAGCCCAACATCCGTCCGTTACCACTCACAATAATTGCCTCAATTTTACCGTTTGATAAGTTTATTTCTATATCACTAATATTCCCTAACTTTTTACCATCTGCAACATTGACCACATCTTTAATTTGAAATTCTGAAATTTTCACCATCACATTTCACTCCCGACTATTCGATAGTTAAATATATGAAGATGGGAGGAGAATTCATGATTGTTTTATACAAAAAAACTACCGAGACTATTCGGTAGTTTATGTTTGTATGTTTTTATTCATTTGTTTAATAGCAGCTTTTTCTAATCTTGATACTTGTGCTTGGGAGATTCCAATCTCTTCGGCGACTTCCATTTGAGTTTTTCCTTGGAAGAATCGCTTTCTTAGAATGAGCTTTTCTCTTTCGTTGAGTCGTCTCATTCCTTCTTTTAAAGCAATTTCTTCAATCCATTGAACATCCTTGTTACGTTCATCGCTCAATTGATCCATCACATAAATTGGATCTCCACCGTCGTTATATATTGGCTCAAATAACGAAACAGGGTCTTGAATTGCATCTAAAGCAAATACGATTTCTTCATGAGAAACATCTAGTACTTTTGCTATTTCTTCAGCAGTTGGCTCCTTTGACGTCTCACTCATTAGTTTTTCTCGAACTTGTAAAGCCTTGTAAGCAATATCCCTTAAAGAACGAGATACACGAATTGGGTTGTTATCTCTTAAGTACCGTCGGATTTCTCCGATGATCATTGGAACAGCATAAGTAGAGAATTTTACGTTTTGACCTAGGTCAAAATTATCAATTGATTTCATCAACCCGATACACCCTACTTGAAACAGGTCATCAACAAACTCACCACGATTGTTAAATCGCTGAATGACACTTAACACAAGGCGTAAGTTACCATTCACGAGCTTTTCTCGGGCTGTTATATCCCCGGCTTGCATTTCTTTAAATAGCAAACGCATTTCTTCATTTTTCAAAACTGGTAACTTAGATGTATCAACACCGCAAATTTCAACTTTATTACGAGTCAATTCTTTTCCCTCCTCACAGGAGCTGCTGTACAAAAAACAGTATCTCCCCGAGAAGGAAAAATATGCACATCCAAAATGGACATGCATACTTAGAATTTCCTATAAATGTCTGTAGGACAAGGTATTACACATATAATTTTATCGTAAAAAATTTTTCTTTCTACGAAGAATTGATCTAAACCATTTTATTAAACTCTTTCTTCAGTCTTTTAATAATTCTTTTTTCGAGCCTTGAAATATAGGATTGTGATATACCAAGCATATCAGCGACGTCTTTTTGGGTTTTTTCTTCCCCTGTACCTAATCCGAATCTCAGCTCCATGATTTGTTTTTCACGGTCGTTCAGCTGATGCAATGCTTTTAATAAAAGCTTTTTATCAACATTGGCTTCCAAGTCTTTTGTAATAATATCTTCTTCTGTTCCTAATACATCGGACAATAACAGTTCGTTACCGTCCCAATCAATATTCAGTGGCTCATCAAAGGAAACTTCTGAACGAATTTTATTATTTCTCCGTAAGTACATGAGTATTTCATTTTCAATACATCTTGATGCGTATGTAGCTAGCTTAATTTTCTTTTCAGGATTAAACGTGTTTACTGCCTTAATTAAACCTATGGTTCCGATACTAATTAAATCCTCAATATTAATTCCTGTATTTTCAAACTTTCTAGCGATATAAACGACAAGTCGTAAATTTCTCTCAATGAGGATGGACCTCGCTGCTTTATCCCCGCTCGGAAGCTTTTGAAGCAACACTTCCTCTTCTTCTTTAGATAACGGAGGAGGCAATGCCTCACTTCCACCTATATAGAAGACCTCATCTGTCTTGAGTCCTAGCTTGATTAATAATTTATACCAGTAATAAGAAAGTCGAAGTTTTATACTTTTCATGAGTTGTCCTCCTTCTAATTTATGTTTTTCTGAGTATAGTATTATTAGCTTACCTTTACATCTGATTTCACCTTTGCGACACCTGTTATCATCTTTGGATGAACAATACATTGAAACGTATCGTCAGAGGAAAGCTGCTGGGTTGTAAAGGAAACTAATCCTTTGTCCACTTGTATTATTTTTTCTTCCATCTCAATTTGAAGTTGGTCAGGCTTAATAGCAATGATAAGCTGATGCTCTTGTCCAACTACTTTATATGGGATAATCCGGAGCTTATTTTCCCATTCAGTTGGAAGAGAGACGGATCCATAAATGATTTCATCCTTTTCACTTGAAAGTCTCCTAATGGATTCAGGGATCGTGTCTAATTGGTTATGGACAGAAACAAACATGACAGGCATTTTGGTGAGAGGATCGTAAAGTTGATTCCCACTGTCTATAAGCCCTTTACATGTCAAATGACTTTCTCCAATCTGAATGTGAATAGAAACCATTTGATCAAATTGTATTTTCGTCATTTCAAATTGTTCAATATTTGATCTGGAGAAATGCCATGCAATCGGAAAGCCTATGAGAACAAAAAACCAGCTAATCGGATCACCAAATCCCTTTACACTTCCTATTAACACAGAGGATGTCAATTGATTATCAAACTGAATGAAATAATGAACCCCAATAAGAGCTCCCCCTACCAAAAAGGTAACGAAATAGAAGGTCATCGTCGTACGTATGAAGGTACGTAATCTTTTGAATCCAAAGGTAACAAGAACCATCACTAAAGAAAATGCTAATTTCACAATAGGATGACCAGAATAATTCTGAAAAGGAGTAAAAGCCAATATAATAATGAAGGATCCGATGAGTCCTCCACAAAACAGTCTCCAAATCTTATACTCTCTTTTTACTATTATGGCAGTTAAATAAAGAAGTAACGTATCGAAAAGGAGATTTAGCAGCCAAATCACATCTAAATATAGTGTCAAAGATTTTCCTCCTTGCTCGTTTCTCCTTTTTCAATCTATTATTCTGTTATGAAAAAGTATAACGTACATAGATGTTGGAAGTGTGTCACTTTATGTACACAAAAAAGAAGAGATTTTCACAAATCCCTCCGTTTTTTGTCAAAATTTCTCATATGAGTTTGGGAAAATAGATTTTCCTCTTAAAACAAAATAAAAAGCAGAATTCTGGTCGAATTCTGCTTTTTGTATTGATAGGGTATACCTATCGCCTTCTATTACGATTACGTAAGAAAGTAGGTATATCTAACGTATCGTCACTGCTGTGTGAAGTAGTTGGACGTACAGGTTCATTGTACTCCTCCTCACGAATGATTTCTCTTTGTGGCTTTGTAGGTGCTACTGATTGTTTTTGTTGCCCAAATGATGGACGATTTGTTGGTTTCGGTTGAGAAATGTCTTCGTTGAATCCAGTCGCAATGACGGTTACAACAATCTCATCCTTTAAGTTATCATTGATTACTGAACCAAAGATCATGTTGACTTCTTGGTCTGATGCTGAAGCAACGATGTCTGCTGCTTCTTGTACTTCATATAGGCTTAAATTTGACCCACCAGTAATGTTCATCAACACACCTTGAGCTCCATCAATGGACTTTTCTAAAAGCGGAGAAGAAATGGCTTTTTTCGCTGCTTCTGTTGCACGGTTTTCTCCTGCAGCTACACCAATCCCCATAAGAGCTGAGCCTTTGTTAGACATAATTGTCTTTACGTCAGCAAAGTCTAAGTTGATAAGACCAGGTGTTGCAATAAGGTCAGAAATACCTTGAACCCCTTGACGAAGAACGTTGTCAGCCTCACGGAAAGCTTCAAGCATTGGCGTACTCTTATCCACAATTTCAAGAAGACGATCGTTTGGAATCACAATAAGTGTATCAACCGCTTCCTTCATAGAAGAGATTCCGCCTTGAGCTTGAGTCGAACGCTTTCTACCTTCAAACGTAAATGGTCTTGTTACAACACCTACTGTTAATGCCCCTAACTCACGAGCAATTTGAGCAATAACAGGTGCAGCTCCTGTTCCAGTTCCGCCACCCATACCAGCTGTAACGAAAACCATATCCGCTCCAGCTAACACTTCTTCAATTTGTTCTCTACTTTCTTCAGCTGCTTTTTTTCCTACTTCAGGGTTTGCTCCTGCTCCAAGTCCGCGAGTAAGCTTTCCCCCAATTTGCATTCTAGTTTCTGCCTTCGATAAATTCAATGCCTGAGCATCTGTATTTACAGCAATAAACTCGACACCCTGGACGCCATGCTCAATCATACGATTAACAGCATTATTTCCGCCTCCACCAACGCCGATTACTTTTATAGTTGCCAATGAATCTAAATTTGTATCAAATTCCAACATGACGTATCCTCCTAATTCGTCGATATTCCCGGTAGCGGTCAATTGAAAACACTATTCAAAAAAGTAACCAAGGAATTTTTTCACTCGTGATGTCATTTTTTCTTCCGGCTGCTTGTCCGGTTTTGCTTTTGGTTGTGGCTGCTTTTGAACTCTTTTTTCCTTTGTTTCAGAGGCAGCCGTACTGTTACCAATAGACCTACCTTGTATTTTAGCATTTTTGTAAGCGAATTTTATTAAACCGACTGCAGTAGTATACTGCGGCTCACGCACTCCAATATAATCTGGAATGGCAATGCGAACTCGGTTTTGGAAAACCACTTGAGCTAATTCAAGAATTCCTTGAGTGTTTGCAACTCCACCTGATAACACATAACCACCAGGTAAATCACGAATGCCCAAACGTCTAATTTCATTTTGAATAAGGTCAAAAATTTCTTCCATTCTTGCTTCGATAATATCTGAAACTTCAAGCTGGTTAAATTGTTGATGCTGATCGCTTCCGATAATCGGTACGCTAAACACTTCTTCCTCGGAAGCATGGTCATAAAATGCATGTCCATGTTTCGTTTTTATTTTCTCAGCATCTTCAGTAGATGTGCGAAGACCAATCGAGATATCCTTTGTTATATGGTCTCCACCAACTGGAAGTACACTTGTTGCTCGCAAAAATCCTTGTTCAAAGACACTAATGGTTGTTGACCCTCCACCTATATCAACGAGTGCCACACCTAAGTTTTTTTCATCCTTTGAGAGTGCAAATGCACCAGAAGCTAGTGGTTGTAAAGTAATATCAAGAATTTCTAATCCAGAACGTTCTACGCATCGAAGAGTATTATGTAAAATCGTCTTAGAACCTGTAATTATCGTTCCTTCCATTTCAAGCCTTACACCTATCATTCCCCGCGGGTCATTAATTTCATCTAGTCCATCAACAATAAATTGCTTAGGAATGACATCAATAATCTCACGCTCAGGAGGAATAGATATTACTTGTGCTGCATCAATTACTCGAGCTACATCATCGTTGGTAATTTCACGATTTTCACTTGAAACAGCTACTACACCATGACAGGGCTGTAACATCACATGGTTCCCAGTTACACCAACAATTACCTTATTAATTTCCATGCCTATCATTCTCTCAGCTTGTTCTATTGCCTTTCTAATAGAATGAACGGTTTCATCTATATCAACAATGGATCCTTTTCTTAGTCCTTCGGATTTAACATTGCCAACACCAATAATATTCAAAGAGTCATTGACCATTTCCCCAATGATCACTTTTACACTGGATGTACCGATGTCAAGACTTACATATATTTCATTGCTGTTCATTCTTTGGCACCTCCTTTAACAATTCAAAAATTGAACAACAATTCCCGTTTTTCAGACCGTATAATATTGTATCTATAAAATTATTCGGCAAAATTAATATATTCCCTTTTAAAATATACAATTTTTTTCTATTTTTCTTTACTTGTAGACCATTTTGTTAGCAAAATTCTTCGAATAACGGCTATATTTTGAAATAGCCTTACTCCAAAGGCAAAAACTGCTGCTAAATACAAGTCTACACCAAGATGAACACCTAGAAAAGCTAAACTTGCAGCAAGAATAATATTAAAGAAAAAACCGGAAACAAAAACCTTTTCGTCATATATATTTTGCAAATGCGCCCTGATTCCCCCGAATAAAGTATCAAGGGCAGCTAGTACGGCGATGGATAGATAATTAGAATATTCCTCAGGAACAGATATATCGGTTAATAAACCTAGGACGACTCCAATTATTAATCCTAAAAGGGGAAGCCACATGATTAACTATCTCCTTAGTCAGATTTTACTTGCTCCATACCTCTAATTCGAATGGAATCTTCAAAGGCTGGGACAGTAATGGAAAGCTCAGGCTTCTTTACGGTAACTGTTAGATTATCAATAAAGAATTCTTCTGCTGATTTGGAAACCTGCATTTGATTGTACAGCTTTTCCGCAACGGTAAAATCCTCCGTCAAAACGATGATTTCGATAGGAAATTTCGTTAAGGAACGTCCGTTTATTTTCGTTTCGCCATTGATATCACGGATAACAGTTGTATTGATCACCCTTTGACCTGCGACTGAAACATGTTTTGCGCCATACATATTTATTTCATTAAGAAGTCGTTCTAATAGGTCCGCTGAAAGCGTAGCACCTGAAGTCCCTAGGATCAATTCTTCATTCAGTTGTTCTATGTAAATCGTCAAACCTGGTCCAGACAACTCAGTTAGTCCTGCTTCTTGCTTTAATTCCTCTAGAGTATTCCTTAATGTATTTCCCTTGCCCTGCTCCCTTTCCGTTTCGTATTCGTTCAATTTTTCTTCATTGGAACGAATTTCTTTAATCAGTCGGGATTGAAGCTCCTTTTCCTTCACTAAGTCTTCACGAAGCTGCCATGTATCCCTTGTGTCTCTTACCTCTGGCTTAGAGACAGTTTGAAATTGGATAGCAAGCATAAAGCCTACAATCACCCCGATGATTACCAAGCTATTTATTTTTTTTCTGTCCACGCAATAATCACCTAGCTTTCTACAATATTTGTGGACAAAACTTGTAAACGAGTTAAGTACCTAATAGTGGATCTAAAATAACTTCTTCTTTTTTCACGATCGTTACTTCAATATTGTCACTTACAAGCATATCTTTAATTCCACCTGTTATATTCAAAGCAGAGGTCATCACATCAGGATCACCAATAGCCGTAATTACGAATGGAGCAGGATGTTGGTATCCATCCACTTCAATCACTGGACCATTACAAAGAATATAGGAATTATGTGTGAGCCTTTGCCCATTAATCGCAATTGCCGCAGCACCCGATATATATAACTCATTGATCACTTTAAAGACATGATGCTCATGAACAATATAGTTATTAATGTTTTCTTCATTCGGATTGTAGTCACCATCAGCAAGGGACACTTCTACTCCCTTCCCTTTCACCTTAACTTTACCTACAAACATACGATATTTCTCTGCGTCTTCCGCAAGATTGAAGAAAACTTGTTCTTCCTTCGCTAATTCTTCTTCAATCTCTACAATTTTATCTTGCTTTTCCTTTAGCTCATTTTGAAGCTCTCGGTTTCTTTCTTCCTGAGCAATCAACTGATTGCGCAGTTCTAAATCACGATTCCACTGCTTGTCCGATATCGTATTTTGTGCTTTTTCCTGTTTAGTTAAGTGGTAAGAAAAAGACACCATATATCCTAATACAAGGAAAACTAACGAGAGGATAACATGTTTACCCTTCACCCTCTTCTTCACTTGTTTCAACTCCTCCTGATTCGTATGTTTTAAAATACGAACCAACCTCTAAATCAATAACTCCCTTTTGTGACGGATCTAACTGACTCACGATGGAAGGGTAGTGTATCATTTTTTTTGAAAAGCTTCTTAAAGATGCACTAACTTCATTTCCATCATTCATGTATAAAGAAATATGGAAATGATCCGTTTCTTTTGGTGTATAGTTCACTTCAGAAATGGAGTAAAGAATTTCAAACGGGAGCTCTTTCAGACTACTAACCATCTCTTCAAGTATCTCTCCTTCTGTAAAACCAATTAATATTGGAGCATTAGAAGGTGAGCTCGTACTTCCATCATCCTCTAGTATTTCACCATTCTCTAAAACAGGAATAAACGAATTTTCTTTTGCAATAACTGCAATCCGATCATATTCCTTTACAGTAATTAATACATTATTAGGGAATGACCATTTTACAGTTGCTGATTTTATTTCCGGAAGCTTCTCTATTTCCTTTTCCACTTCTTTTTTATCGAGCTTCCAAATATTCATACCAGTGGACAAGCCACTGTTTTTCACTAGATGTTCAGCCTTGTATAAGTCATTACCTGTAACACTTATTTTTTTAATTTGACTTAACGGTGATTGGAAATAAACGACGCAAACGATTAACAAGAAGAATAAACTTAATAAAGTGACCAGTCTTCTATTAGCCTTTTTTCGTCTTTGTTGTTTCAACTTGGGAATCCGTTCTTCAATCGAGACTATTTTCCCCTGATCCAATCCAATCACCTCACCAACGCAAATATATTTTGTGTAATAAACAGATAATCCAATAATTTTTTATAAGTGAAAACAACGGCACGAGAAATCATGCCGTTATTTTTTAGGTAATAAGTAATTTCCCAAGTATTTATTATACCATATACCACTACTTTGTAAGGGGGACATTCATCCTATTTTATTCCTATTATTTCAACTTCTGTTTCCATTTTTACTTCATACAAGTCATATATCGTATCCTTGACATGCTGAATTAACTGTAAAACATCGTCTGCCTTTGCATTTCCTGTATTTACGATGAAATTCCCATGCATTTCTGATATTTTAGCCCCACCGATTTGGTAACCCTTTAGGCCAGCAACCTCAATCAACTTACCTGCATAATTCGGCAGTGGATTTCTGAAAATGCTACCCGCACACGGGAAATTCCAAGGTTGGGTCTCTTTTCGGTAGTCTTTGTTCTTTTGCATTTCACTAAAAATAGAATCCTTATTTCCTTCTTTCAATGAAAAAACTGCTTCAACAACAACTCCTGGACGTTTTTTTTGCAGCACAGAGGTTCGATAGGAAAATTCCATTTCCTCATTCGAAACCCATTCTAATGTACCGTCCTCAAATAGTACGAGAGCTTTGTCAAGTATCTTAGAAATATCAGATCCATGTGCCCCCGCGTTCATAAACACTGCTCCACCGACAGACCCAGGGATCCCACTAGCAAACTCTAATCCTGATAATCCTTTTCTACTGATTGAAGTTGCCAAGCTCACAAGTGAGTGACCACCACCAACCGTAAGTGTAGTACCATTTATTTCAACCTTATCTAATCCTGAACCAAGCTTAATGACCACACCGGAAATTCCTCGATCAGACACAAGTAAGTTTGACCCTCTTCCAATAGCAATCCACTGTACTTTATACTTTCGGATCAAATTCATGGTCGTTTCTAAGTTTTCTACTGATGAGGGCTCTACAAAAAGTTCTGCAGGTCCACCAATCTTAATCGTTGTATGATTCGCCATTGGCTCATTTTCTTTAACCGTTCCAATCTTAGACTGCTTTAATTCTTCAGCTAATCCAATCATTCCTACCTCCCCTTTCAGTCGGAGTTATTTTATCTTATGCATCGTGTCAAACCTAGGCTACAAACGAAGGAATCATTATTATCGACTGTTTCTTTCTTTTAATAACGTCTCCATTAATCGATACAGTCTCTGGGCCGCATCACGAATCCCTAATTTATAGGCTGCTTGCTTCATTTCTTTTAAGCTTTCTTTATGAAGTAATAGAGAATCCATTTGCTCTATTAATTTAGTAGCCGTTAAATCTTTTTCAAGCATTAAAATGGCAGCACCATGATCACTTAAGGCGCGAGCATTTTTTTCCTGATGATTGTTTGTTACATAAGGGCTAGGAACTAGTATGCTTGGTACTCCTAAGGATGTCAATTCAGCTAAAGTCGTGGCACCTGCTCGAGCAACAATTAAATCCATCCCTGCAAGCACTTCTGGCATATTATGAATAAAAGGCTTTACAATGACGTTATCAGGATTCCCAACTAGTTCCACTTCTTTAAGTACTTCATCGTAGTGAACCTCTCCAGTTACATATAATACTTGATAAGGTTTTTCACTAAGCACTGATAATGATTTTAAGATCGCTTCATTTATTGGCCGTGCCCCACGACTTCCACCTACTACTAGCACTGACGGGACATTCGTTTTTAAACCAACAGACAGCTTCCCTTTAATACCATCCTTATTTAATACTTCAGATGCCCTTGGATTTCCTGTTAGCTCAACCTTTTCTTGAGGAAAATAGCTTTTAGCTTCTTCAAAGCAAATAGCAACCTTATCAACATATCGACTTAAAAACTTATTTGTTAATCCTGGTACACTGTTTTGTTCATGTATTATTGTTGGAATTCCAAGCTTAGAAGCAGCATAAACAACAGGACCGCATACGTACCCGCCCGTTCCTATGACAACATCTGCTTTAAATTCTTTTAAATATTGCTTACTTTTCTGAACACCCTTTAAGAATCTAATCACCGTTTTCACATTATCTATTGAAATCTTACGTTTAAACCCAGTAATATGTATTGATTGAAAAGGAATATTTTCTCTTCTAACAATGGTGTTTTCTAATCCTTTTTCGGTACCGATATATAAAAACTCAGCATCTTTATGTTCCTTTTGTATCTCTCTAATAAGGGCAAGAGCCGGATAAATATGACCACCGGTTCCACCACCACTTACAACAATACGCAATTCTTTCCACTCTCCTTAACGTTGAAAAATCAACTATTCTCGATGATAATCATGATGTAATCTGAAAAAAATCACCCTCACGTTTTACCCCATTTTACTATATTTCAAACGACAAATCGAAAAACAACGAACGATTGTCATCTAAATGTAATAAAAAACAGAAGAGAACCCTGCATGAATAACAGGGTTCTTAAGCTTACCTATCTCATAATTTCGAGTGTTTACTAACATTTAGTAGCACCCCAATGGCCATAAGCATGAGTGTTAAGGAAGAACCTCCATAGCTCAGAAATGGAAGAGTAATTCCAGTAACCGGCATCAGTCCTGTAACTACACCCACATTAATCATTACTTGAATAGCGACCATTGCAACAATTCCAACTGCTAAAAAACTACCATATAAATCTGGAGCACCAAGAGCAATCCGAATTCCACGCCATAATAATAAAGCGAATAGAAGCAGAACAAAGGAGCCTCCAATGAAACCCAATTCCTCAGCCAAGATGGCAAAGATAAAATCGGTTTGTGGTTCAGGTAAATAGAAGAACTTTTGTCTACTTTGTCCTAATCCTAAACCGAATAATCCTCCTGGACCAATCGCATATAGGGACTGTATGATTTGAAAACCACTTCCGAGTGGATCCTCCCATGGATCTAAAAAGGAGGTAATCCTCTTAATCCGGTAAGGGGCTGATATAACAAGCCCAACAAACCCAATAACCCCTAGCAGTCCTAAGCCCACGAAATGGCCAATTCTGGCACCTGCGATAAAAATCATGACAACCGACGTTCCAACCATCACCGTTCCAGTCCCTAAGTCTGGCTGTAGCATAATCATCCCGAATGCAAGAAATACTAAGCCAAGGGATGGCATCAGACCTTTTCTGAAAGAAGTAATCTTTTTTTGATTTTCTGAAAGAAACTTAGCTAAAAACGCAATCATCGCGAGCTTCATAAACTCTGAAGGCTGAATAGAAAACGCACCTACCCCAATCCAGCTTCGGGAACCGTTTCTTACATTTCCTATCCCTGGGATGAGTACAAGAACAAGAAGCACAAAGCAGATGATTATGATCAATTTTGCGAAAGTTCGCCACGTCCAATAATCGACATTCATAATGAAGAACATGGCCACAATTCCGACCCCAGCAAACAACATTTGTCGTTTGGCAAAATAAAAGGAATCGTCAAATTTATAGTCAGCCCAAATGGCACTCGCACTATAAACCATAATTAATCCGGTCGCTAATAGGGTAAATGTTACAATCAATAATATCAGATCTGGAGTAGCTTTTTTAGTCGGCAAAAGAACACACCTCGAATGCAAGTTTTAGGGCTTACAGTGAGGATTACACCTTAATTAGATACCATTACGTTCAATAGTCTCCATAAGACAAGCCCTTACTTAAGCTTATGCACCGCATTGATAAAAATGTCTCCTCTAACCTCAAAAGTTTTGTATTGATCCCAGCTAGCACATGCAGGTGATAAAAGGATCACATCTCCTGGACTTGAGTGTGTAAAGGCAACAGGTACGGCTTTTTCCACATTATCGACACGGACAATTGTTTTTATTCCTGCCTTCTGTGCTGCCTCCTCAATTTTAGGAGCTGTTTGTCCAAACGTGACAACGGTTTTCACATTGTGTAAGAATGGAATTAACTCGTCAAACCCGTTTCCACGATCCAATCCTCCGGCAAGTAACACAATAGGTGTTTTAAATGCTGTTAAAGCTTTTTCTGTCGCTAATATATTCGTTGCTTTTGAATCATTATAAAATTTACGTCCTTCGATCTCTCCTATATATTGAAGACGATGCTTAACACCAGTAAAAGTAGACAGTACCTCTACAATTGCTTCATTTGAAACATTTGTAAGCTTTGCTGCAGCTACTGCTGAAAGGATATTTTCAAGGTTATGCGCACCAGGTAAAACAATATCAGCGATTTCGATAATCTTTTCTTCTTTAAAGTACAGAGATTCCTCTAATACGTAGGCACCATTTGGGTGAATTTGTTTTGTAGAAAAAGGAACAGAGACTGCGTTGCTTCTTTGGCCTATTTCGAATGTGCTCTCTTGGTCTCCATTAACGATAAAGTAATCTTCATCTGTTTGGTACTTCGTTATATTTGCTTTCGCGCTCCAATACTCATCTCTAGTACCATGATAGTCTAAATGAGCATCATACAGATTAGTGAGTACAGCAATCCTCGGCTTAAATGTTGTAATTCCCATTAGCTGAAACGATGATAGTTCAATAACAATCGTATTTTCAGATGTAGCTTCCTGAGCCACTTCTGACGCAACCGTTCCAATGTTCCCCGCAATTAAAGGAGCCTTATTTCCCGCCTTTAACATTTCAAAAATAAGAGTGGTTGTTGTTGTTTTTCCATTCGTACCTGTAATGGCAATAAAAGGAGCTTCAGAAATTTGATACGCAAGCTCAACTTCAGTAATAATTGGAATTCCTTTTTCAATGGCCGCCTGGATCATTTCATTATGATAAGGAATACCTGGGTTCTTTACGATAAGCTCAAATCCTTCATCTAAAAGCTCAACTGGATGACTTCCACAAATAACTGTGATCCCTTGTTCAAGCAACCCCTGAGCTTCAGGATTCTCAGATAATGGCTTATTATCATTTACAGTGACAAACGCACCTAATCGGTGCAACAAATTTGCTGCACCGACCCCACTCTTCGCTAAACCAAGTACAAGTACTTTTTTATGAACATAATCTTTAATATCTCTCAATTACAACCACACCTCGATATAGATTCCTAATACTGCACATAATAACCCAACTGTCCAGAAAGTGACAACTACTCTCCATTCGGACCAACCAATTAACTCATAATGATGATGCAAAGGACTCATACGGAATATCCTTTTACCAGTCGTTTTAAAAGAAATCACCTGCAGAATCACAGACAATGTTTCAACAACAAATATTCCTCCAATAATGATTAGCAGAATTTCTAGCTTAGTTAAGATAGCAATAGTAGCTATCGCTCCCCCTAAAGCAAGTGATCCCGTATCTCCCATAAACACTTTAGCAGGATGGGCATTAAAAACAAGAAATCCTAGTACAGCACCAACAACTGCTAAAGAGAAAATGGCTACATCATATGCCCCCTGGTTCCAAGACAGTACAGCAAAAGCTCCAAAAGCAATAGCAGCTGTCCCCGAAACTAGCCCATCTAAACCGTCTGTTAAATTTACCGCATTCGAAAACCCGACCAGCCAGAAAATGATAAAAAATACATACAGCCAACCAAGGTCAAAACTAATGTCTGTTAGAGGAATGGAGACTGTTGTTGAGAATTCATTTTGTCTTAAAATAAAATAAAAAATAAACGAAATAACGATTTGTCCAAATAGCTTTTGTTTAGAAGTTAATCCTAAATTCCTCTTCATGACCACTTTAATAAAGTCATCTAAAAATCCTAATAGACCAAACCCTATTGTTACAAAAAGTAGTAAATATGTTTGTACGGAAAGCTCCGAATACTTCGATGTCATCACAATAGTCGTAACAACGATAGATAATAAAATCATCGTTCCGCCCATCGTCGGAGTACCTGATTTCTTTTGATGCGATTTAGGTCCTTCTTCTCTAATGCTTTGTCCGAATTTCAACCTTCTTAAAAACGGAATCAAAATTGGGGATAGGATGACCGAGATGAGAAATCCCACTAATATGGTGAATAAAATAACTTGCTCCATCACTTTCCCCCCACTTTTTCCATCACGGAAACACTAGTATGAATAAGCTGTTTATGTAGTACAGCAATATCATATGTTTGTTCCTTTGTATTCAGAAGTTTTTCATGTGAAAATTTGTATAATATCATGTAAATTCTAGCCTTTCTTGCTTTACGCTTTATTTTTTTCTAAAATAGCATCCTTTGCAACGAGTCTGTCGTCAAAATGGTGGATATCCTTGCCAATTTGCTGATATGTTTCATGACCTTTTCCAGCAATGAGGATAATATCATTTTTTTCGGCTTGGTTAATCGCCTCGTAAATCGCCTGTTTTCGATTTTCAATGACTTTATATTTTCTTCCTGAAACCCCTGTTTCCATCTCTTTTAGAATCGCAAACGGATCCTCACTTCTCGGATTATCAGAAGTAAAAATGGCTTCATCAGCATAATCACAAGCGATTCTTGCCATCAATGGTCTCTTTGTACGGTCGCGGTCCCCGCCGCAGCCAACGACCACATGAGTCTTCCCTACAGCAAATTCTTTAATGGTCTCAAGTGCGTTCTGCAAACTATCTGGTGTATGCGAGTAATCTACAATAACAGTAAAATTTTGCCCTGCATCGACTAGTTCAAATCGTCCTGCTACACCTTCCATGATGCTTAAAGCGTCTGTTATAACAGATAATGGAATTCCAAGTGCCATTGCTGCACCTATAGCCGCGAGTACATTATATACATTAAATTTCCCAACAAGTTTGATCGTCACGTTAGAGGAACCGATTGGAGTAACTAATAAGAAAGTGGTTCCTTTTGCTGACATGGAAATATTAGTTGCTTTAATATCTGCATCATGCCGAATTCCATATGTTAGGATATGTGCCGAAGTGGAATGTGCGTACTGCTCACTAGCCTCATCATCTGCATTTAGTACAGCATATTTCGGTTGATTGAGTGTAAATTTATTCCCTAGCTGGGCAAACAATAAACCTTTTGCTCTCTTATACTCCTCCATCGAACCATGAAAATCTAAATGATCCTGTGATAAATTTGTAAACACAGCAACATCGAAGTCCGTACCATGAACTCTCCCTTCCACTAGCGCATGAGAGGAAACCTCCATAACAGCACAATCAACTTGCTTTTCTATCATTTGATGAAAGATGTTCTGTAAAGTTAAGCTTTCAGGAGTGGTATTTTTTGTTTCAAGAACATCTTCACCAATTTTCGTATACATGGTCCCAATTAGCCCGGTTTTCTTTCCTGCCTCTTTCAGAATATGGTCGATAATATGACTCGTTGTTGTTTTCCCGTTTGTCCCGGTGATTCCAACAACTTTCATTTTCTGACTTGGCTGTCCATAAAAAGCATCTGCTATAACTGCCATTGCACGTTTTGTATCTTTTACAATTACAACAGGTACGCCCACTTGTAACGGTCTTTCTGCTATAACGGCTACCGCACCAGACTTCACCGCATTCTCAGCAAAATCATGACCATCGACAGTAAAGCCTTTTATACAAATAAATAAACTACCTTCTGTTACTTTACGATTGTCATTATGTATGTGTAATATGTCTGGATTTTCACCCTCGAAAGGAACAAGCGGTTGAAGGTGATTGACCAGTGTATGTAGTTTCATTTCCTCAAATCCTCTCATAATTTAACCTACTTCCAAAAAAAAGCATGCGCCTATCTATTTTACATGAAGTTACCCTTTTTCGCTATTCTATAATGTAGCATTTTGAAAAGACGGCGAAAAAACTTCGCCGCCTACACACTGAATCAGTCTATTCTTCTGTCTCTTTCTCGTCTTCTTTCTGTTCCACATTATCAAAATACAATCGAATAGTTGATCCTTCTTTTAACTTTACCCCTGCTTCCGGTGTCTGTTTTACAACTACATTACCTTCTCCGGAGGTTTCGATTTTTAGATTAACAAATAAATCGCCAAGTTCTGTTTTGGTCATACCAACTACATCAGGAACCTCAATCATTGGTACATCTGGCCACTTGTACTCTTTTTCTAGCTGACCCTTTCTTGGTTCTACTCCTAAAGCTCTCAAACTATCACCCATAATGCTGCCTACGATTGGTGCTGAAACCACTCCCCCGAACTGTGTAGTTCCCTTAGGATTGTCAACAGCCACATACACAACGAGTTGCGGGTCGTCCGCTGGCGCAAATCCAATAAAAGAAACGATATGATTATTTTCCATATACCTTCCATCCTTTACCTTTTGCGCTGTTCCTGTTTTACCACCAACTCGATAGCCTTCAACAAAGGCTCTTCCACCTGAACCTTGTGCCACAACACTTTCAAGAGCGTATCGAATTTTCTCTGAGGTTTCTTCTGAAATTACCTTTCGTTTCGCTACTGGTGACTTTTTCATTACGACTTCACCGGTTCGCGGATCAACTAATTCCTTCGCAATATATGGGGTGTATAACGTACCACCGTTAATTGCTGCCGATATCGCAGCAACCTGTTGAATTGGTGTAACTGATACCCCTTGACCAAATGCAGTCGTAGCTAATTCCACTGGTCCGACTCGATCTAGATTAAATAAGATTCCTTTTCCTTCTCCTTGTAAGTCAATTCCTGTTTTCTGTCCAAATCCAAAATCCTTTATATACTTAAATAATGTATCTTTCCCGAGACTTTCACCTAATTGAACAAAACCTGGGTTACAGGAATTTTGCACAACCTCCAAATAGGTTTGCGATCCATGTCCCCCTCGTTTCCAGCATCTTAGCGTCGCTCCACCAACCTTGACCGATCCAGAGTCATGAAAGTGATCATTCTCTAAATCTACTTTCCCCTCTTCAAGTGCAGCTGCTAGTGTAATAACCTTAAAGGTAGACCCAGGTTCATACGTACTCCAAACAGGGAGATTTCGGTTATACACTTCAGGATTTACCTCCTGGAACTCAGCTGGATCAAACCCCGGCCGGCTTGACATAGCCAAAATCTCTCCGGTATTCGGGTCCATAGCAATGGCTATCATACCGTCAGGATTATATTGTGCCTGCGCATTATCTAACTCTCTTTCTACTATTGTTTGTACCTTTGAATCAATGGTTAGTTTTAAATCTAATCCATCCACAGGAGCCTCATAGTCATCTGCCATATCATTCATTCTTTGTCCTTTGGCATTTGCATAGAATTTTACAGAACCTTCTTCCCCCATGAGCTCTTTGTCATAAACAGCTTCTAAGCCTGTTAACCCCTGATTATCACTTCCAGCAAAACCGAGAACATGGGAGAGGTAATTACCAAACGGATAGTGACGCTTAGAATCTTCCCCGATATAGACACCTTCTATGTTCAAATCGCGGACTTCATTTGCCTTTTCATGGGTAATTTTTCTACCTTCATTAACTCTTACGATGGAAGCTGATTTGGTCACATATTGGTACGCCTTCTCTTTTGAAAAGTTTAAAACTGCAGCTAGCTGCTCTGCTGTTTTCGCAGGATCCTTCACCTGTCTTGGCACTACATAAACGGTCGGTGCACTTTTATTTGTAGCGAGTGCAACACCGTTACGATCGACAATTTCACCACGCTCGGGTTCAAAAGGAATATTCCGACTCCAAAGATCTTTCGCTCCATCGGTTAAAATATTTCCTAAGGCAAATTGTACATACCCTAGCCTTACATCAATAATAAAGAAAATGAGAAACCCTACTAAAAGTGAGATCGTTAGTCTTTTTCGTACTGTAACATTTGACACTCGCATCTTCGTTAGAACCTCCTAACAACATATATGGCTCGTTCCACTATATGCTTGTACCAAAAAAAATAGAACGCACAAGCATTACTTGTACGTTCTAAGCTTATTCTGATTCCACTTCTTCTGCTTGTTCTTCTGTGCCTTCCTCGGTTTCTTTCTCAGTTTCCTCAGAAGCATCATCACCAAGCTTAGCTTCTTCTTCTGTCGGTGCCTTCAGGTGAATCACTAAATGATCACCCGCTGCTACAACACTTCCTACACTTATATTTTGTTTTGTCACATAGCCGCTCCCAGTTGTACTTAGTTGTAAATTAGCAAGCGAGGCAATCTTAACAACATCTCTTAAGGACCATCCTGTAACATCTGGCATCGTTAAATCGCCGTCTGTTACAACGAATACCTTTTCTCCAGCGAGTATTTTCTCTCCCGCTTGTGGAGATTGTGCAATTACGTTTGTTCCATTCCCAATAACAATGGTATGAGCTCCAAAACTTTTCACTTGCTCTTCGGACTCTCCAACGTTTTTATTTAGAAAATCTGGAACAGTAATTGGCTCTACCTCTTTTTGCTCAGCTGGTTCAATATTTAAATACTGAAGACTATTTTTCATAACAGGATTAAAAATCATTGAAACTGGTATAGATCCCTCTGAATAATGGTCTACTTTCGGCTGTTGTACTGCAACATAAATAATTAATCGCGGGTCATCTGCAGGTGCCATTCCTAAAAAAGAAAAGACATAGTCATTTTTCCCGTTTAAGTACTTACCATTTTGGGTCATACTCGCAGTACCTGTTTTCCCAGCAACTTGATATCCTTCAATATTATATCGGTTATACCCGGTTCCCTTCGGAGAACTAACCACTGTCTCTAGATACTCAAGAACCTGGTTGGCGGTTTCCTTTGAGATCGGTGTTCCGACAACTTCTGTTTCTGTTTGCTTAATCGTCTTTCCTGACGCTGGATCTACAATCTTATCAATAACATGGGGTCTCACCATTTTACCGCCGTTTGCTATAGCAGTAGCTGCTTGGATTTGCTGAATTGGTGTAATGGCTGTACCTTGTCCATATCCTGTTGTAATTTTATCGATTGGGTATTGGTAAACAATCTTTCCACTCGTTTCGTTTGGAAGATCAATTCCTGTTGGCTGATCAAATCCAAACTTCGTTAAATACTCTCGAAACGTATCATAACCGATCTTTTCCTTTACAAGCTTAGCAAATGCTACATTCGAAGATCTTTGTAATCCTTCTAAGTAGGAAATTGTACCCCACCCGCTACCATTATGGTCGTGAATCCTTTGCGAATTTTCCGTTGGTTTATATGAACCTGATTGGTACCCCTCGTTCGGATTGAAAACTCCCTCCTGTACAGCCGCAGCAAGTGTAAAAATTTTCATTGTTGATCCTGGTTCAAATGAGTTTTCGATCACCTCATTGTGCCAGGTGTCGGAGATTCCTTCTCTTGTTGTTGGATGAAACGTTGGTCTTTGCGCCATCGCTAAAATTTTACCGGTCTTTGGATCAGCTACTACCGCGACCATTTTAGCTGGATCATACTGTTCATCCACTTTGTTCATAGCATCCTCAAGAAGAGTCTGGATCTTTTTATCGAGTGTTAAATAAATATCATATCCATCTTTAGCCGCTGTTACATTTTCCTGACCGCCGGGTAGGATATACCCCCAAAAGTCACCAGGGTAATTTACTTTCCCGTTAATTCCGGTTAATTCCTCGTTCATTGATTTTTCAATTCCAAGCTGCCCAACCGTTTGATTCGTTTCTTCATCGACATCAACATAGCCAACTACGTGAGAGGAAAAAATGCCGTTTGGATAAAAACGCTTTGATCCACGTATAAATGTTATTCCTGGAAGTTTCAGATTCTCAATTTCTGTTTTTACTTGAATTGAAATATCTCTACCCTTCGTTCCGAACTCTACCTGCTTAGCACCCTCTTTAGATAGAATTCTATAAATCTCTGATTCTTCTAAATCAATTACCTTTGACAGCTCTCTGGCCGTCTTTTCTTTGTCAACAACATGCCTTGGATTTTTAGGGTTGGTGGTTAATGTTTCATCCAGAATCGCAACTAACTTGAAGGAAGCTGTATCTTCTGCAATCACTTCACCATTGTTGTCATAAATCGTTCCTCTTGTAGCCTCAATCGTTGCCTCTTTCTCATACTTTTGCTTAGCTAAAGCAGACAAATTCTGCCCGTGCACTTCTCCTGTTGCCAAAATCGTTACATACCGAAAAATTAAGACAAAAAAGAGCAGGCTAAATATTATAAATAATATCGCTGCTCCCACATTCATATTGGGCTGTTTCTTTGTCATTACTCCTGCACAACCTTAACATTATTGTCATTAAGCTTTAATCCAAGCTTTTCTGCCATGCTGCGGATTCGATCTGGAGTGCTTAACTCACCCACTTGCATTCTCAAATCATTATTAATCTTCTGTTGGTCCTCTAATTTAACAGAGGTATTTTGTATATCCTTATTTAATTCATAAATCGCCGCTTGATTTGAGATAATATGTACGGCACCAAAGCATAGAGCGGCACAAAAAGTGACACCAAGGATTTTCTCTCCAGGAGACAACCATGAGTTGGTCTTTCTTACCTTTTGAGGTGCTTGTACGGTTTGTTGCTGCTGTTCCTGCTGAAGCTTCCTTGCTAAGTTACTCATCCTATTCCCTCCTAGATAGGTTTACAACTTTTCGGCAACACGTAGCTTTGCCGAACGTGCTCGATTATTATGTTCTAATTCTTCTTCTGATGGCACAATTGGTTTTCTCGTAATTAACTTTAGTTCTGGTTTGTACTCATCCGGGATAATAGGCAATCCTTTTGGAAGGTCTGGTGTTTCACTAGCCTTCTTAAATATCACCTTACAAATTCGGTCCTCTAATGAGTGGAAAGTAATGACACTAATTCTTCCACCAGGGTTTAGTAAATCCATCGCTTGATTTAACGAATCTTCAAATACACCTAGTTCGTCATTAACTGCAATTCGGATTGCTTGAAAAATTCGTTTAGCTGGATGTCCACCTTTTCTTCGAGCCGGAGCCGGTATTCCCTCTTTGATCAAGTCCACTAGCTCACCTGTTGTTGAAATCGGCTTTATTTCTCTTGCCGCCTCAATTTTCCTAGCAATTTGTTTGGAGAATTTCTCTTCTCCATATTTAAAAAATATTTTTACTAGCTCTTCAAAACTCCAGGAATTAATAACGTCATATGCGGAGAGGTCTGCCTGTTGATCCATTCTCATGTCTAAAGGGGCATCATGGTGATAACTAAATCCTCGTTCCGGTGTGTCTAATTGTGGGGAGGAAACGCCTAAATCATAAAGAACTCCATCAACCTTTTCAATCCCTCGCTTGTGTAATTCCTCTTGTAGGTATCGAAAATTACTTTTTACAATTGTTAATTGCCCTTCATATGCAGCTAATTTTTCCTTTGCATTTTCAATGGCAACGTCATCTTGGTCAAAGGCAAATAATCTTCCTTCCTTTGACAACTTTGATAGGATAAGCGCGCTATGCCCCGCTCCACCCATTGTACAGTCCACATATATACCATCTGGTTTAATATTGAGTCCATCAACAGTTTCGTGCAAAAGCACGGTAGTATGTTCAAACATTGTTGTCCACCTTTCGAATTACGCCCATGAATAGAATCCTTAAATATCAAATCCAATCATATTCTCTGCAATTTCAGCAAAAGATTGCTCGGATTCTGTAAAGTATTCTTCCCATAATGTCTTACTCCAAATTTCAATTCGGTTTGAGACTCCGAGAACGACGCATTCTTTTTCAAGCTTTGCGTATTGCATTAGTGGAGTAGCAATGTTTATTCTTCCTTGTTTATCCACTTCACATTCAGTCGCACCTGAGAAGAAAAACCGGGTAAATGCACGAGCGTCTTTTTTAGTTAATGGTAACCCTTTGAGCTTTTCCTCAATCTGATCCCATTCACTAAGAGGATAACCAAATAAACATTGATCTAAGCCGCGTGTTAACACAAAGGTTTCTCCTAAGTGTTCACGGAACTTTGCAGGCACAATTAAACGTCCCTTCGTATCAACATTATGATGGTATTCACCCATAAACATGCCCGCTACCCCCACTCTCTACCCTAAATGTACCACAATCCCCCACTTTCCTCCACATGTTTTTATAAATTCTCCCCCCACTGTTATTTTCCTGCAAAAATAGAATGAGAATGATTCCTCTTTTTCTTATAAAAACTTTTAAAATCATATAAAAATTTATAAAAACCGACAAAAAAGACCTTATCATAACGACAAGGTCTTTCCTAGTTTATAATTTTACCACTTGGTGACTTCCATCAAACAAATACGGTTGTGTTAATAATTCATCAATAAACGAGAGTCCGTACTGGTTAAGAAAATAAAAGAGGTTCCACATTCTTTCTTGCGGTGAACCCGATGGCTTCAGTTTACGTTCGATTCGATTGTATTTTTCTATAGCCACTTCATGCTTTTGTAGTAACGCAAGTTCAAGTCGATTTTCCATAAAATCGATTTGCTTTAAAAGTAAGCTTTCATTTTTTTTCAACAACGGAAGCATGCCTTTATAGTGCTGCTCTGTCTTTCTCTCGATTTCCATGTAGTTTTTGACTAACTGGTCTTTTGTTTGAGTAAACAATGTCTGGAAACTACTGTCACGGTTGGCATCTAGAAATAATTCCTTTTGTTTTCCCGTTCCAGCAGTTAGAACGTCTTCTAACTTTAACCCTAGTTCTTCCATGTCTGAGCTCACATTTCGTTCAATCAAACTAATGTTTAGCCGCGGAACAATCGGAGGCATTTTCATATCAAAATGCTCAAACACTTCCTTTAATTCAGCCCAGTAAGCAATCTCTCCTGGTCCTGCAATAAACGCTAATGTCGGAAACAAGCACTCTTGCATAAGAGGTCTCGTCACGACATTATTGCTTAAGCGTTCAGGAAACTCACTAGCAATTTCTAACATTTCATCATATGAAAAAGAGACAGAACCAGACGCGCCTACAAATTGTTGTTGCTGTGGAATATAATCTAATAAAATTCTCTCATGAGAAACTTCATCGTAATAAAAGAGGTTTGCACAAAGATCATTTATCACAATCGTTTGTGTCATTCCTATGCCTTCAAGTTCTTGCTGCTTCTTTTTTACCTTTTCAGTGATCTCTTTTGTACTTTTAATTTGATTAATAAAATATTCTTTTTCCAGCTTTCTTAATCCCTTATCACCGGAATCAACGATAAGTAATCCATAATCTTTAAACAAGCTCATCGTAATATGTGCAAAAAAGTCAACAAACGTTACTGACTTTTCAATAGCAGCATCCACAAATTGAAGCAGGGATTTCGTGTGTTCCGTCTCCCCATAGGAGGAGATGATGTCAGTAACCCAATTCTTTAAAACATCCTTCTTGATGTCAATATTGGTAACCATTCGTTTATCAAGAACCTTCTCAGGGTACATTGACTTTTCAAGTTGATTGTCTTTTTCTACAAAAATATGATTCACTTCATCATAGTCGTGGTCCTCACCTGCTATCCAGAAAACCGGAACAACCGGAACAGACAGTTCTGCTTCCTGCTTCTTAGCAAATAAAATAATAGAGAGGATTTTATGTATACTGTATAGAGGTCCGGTTAAGATACCTGCTTGTTGTCCCCCAATGACCACCACGCTATCCGGGTTCCTTAGTTTAGAAATTGATGCAACAACCTCATTCGAACTAGGGAACTTACTCATGTACTCCCCAATATAGTCAGCAAGCTCTTCCCTTTTAAAGCTTATATTTTCTAAATCCTTTACTCTTTTCCTATAGCTCTCTGTTTCTTGAAATTGATAATGAAATAACGGACGTATGAATGAATTCCCAGTACTATAATCGGTAGCAAACTGATTCGTTGATGGGAGAAAGAGATTAACCATCTCCATTTATGTACTTCCTTTCTCTTTACAGTATTTCTAATCTTCAGTATAGCACTGTGTTTATGGAAAATAAAAACCTTTGCATTTTCATCATGCATTCGTTCACGAAATAGATTTTGTCACGCTTAAAAAGATACCTACGCATATTAATATGATATAGGCAGAAAAAAACAATAAGAAATTAAACCTCCAAAATCCCCGAAACACTTTTTTCAAATCAACTTCTTCATTTAATTTGTACTGAAGGAGTAAAGATAGAATGGCCATGGCAATCATTAAAATAAGAATAAGCCACAATAATGAAAAGTCCCAGATTGTAACAATAAGATAATGAACAGAAAGGATAAAAAGTACTGTAGTGATATCCAAAGCAAGATGAACTGCTTTTCTATGTTTTTTTGTAATCTGTTTAGCAATAACAAAGACAACAAAATACCCTATAATTGGAACGGTCACTAATGTGGCAAATACTGTAGCAAAAAAGCTTCCCATTTTTACATCCCCTCCTCCTTTATTTCTTTGCCTTTAATGCAATGATAATAGGCTAAAGTGAGCGGCACTTTTATTTCCTTCCTTTGTGCTTCCTCAAGAACGTACCCGAGAATGGCATCAATTTCTGTTCTTCTATCATTTTTTAAATCCTTAAGCATAGACGACTCGTTTTTTGCTGTATTTTTACACACATGAACAAGGTTTTCATAATATGTATGGCGGTCTAAACTTAGTGCAAGACAAACCTCATCAAACAACTGTTCAAATAGCATTTGATAGTATTTATTTGTTAAAAGACTTCCATTGGTAACACCTAATATAGCTGTTAAAGGATTTATTACCGCATTCACAACGAGCTTTTTCGTTAGCATGACCATGTATTCCTGTTCGAATTGAGCCGGAAAATTCATTATGGACTGTAAGATAAGCTCATCAAGAATCCACCGGTCTCCTTCAACCGTTCGAAATATTGCTAGTTTCGTAACCCCTATACCTGTATGACTCACCGTATGGTTATTTACTCTTAATGCTCCATGCTCAACAGAACCTATAAATAGGGACCTTGTATTTATTTTTTTCAGAAGAGATACATGTCCCATTCCATTCTGAACAAACAATAATGGTAAGTTGGGAGGAAAAGTTAGGTCCTTTATTATTTCATCTAACATATATTCCTTCACACAAAGAATCACAAGTTCAATTCCGGTTTCGTCCCATTGACTAATCGGTCGAACGTTTATTGGCAAACAAATAGATTCTTCACCACTTTTCCTTACCAAACCATTCGTACGTATACTTTCGCTCTGATCCTCTGACCTCGTGTAAAGGATTACATCATTTTCTTCTTGTAAGTAAGAAGAAAACAAAAGACCTACAGCTCCACCGCCAATGATCGCAATTTTCATTCTATCTACCTCGATGCGTCAATATTACTATTAGTTTACCAGAACTATTTGAAAGAAGGTATTAGAAAGGTCATTCGTATCAAAAAAGACCTCCGGAAGAGAGGTCTTTACTCACACAGGATACACCGGATGCTTTCTCGTACTAAATACAACATCCTTTGTTTCATATATAGAAAATCTTTGAATCAACACCTGGCGCAAATCATTCGCTCCTACAACGTCATCCACGATTAATTCAGAAGCTAATTTATAAATATCAATATGCTCTTTATATTCCTCATGCTTCTCTTTCACAAAGGCTAACCGCTCCTTAGGATCAGAGATTTCATTAATTTTATTCGAGTACACTGCGTTTACCGCAGCCTCCGGACCCATGACGGCAATTTGAGCTGTTGGTAACGCAACACAATAATCAGGTTCAAATGCGGGACCAGCCATCGCGTATAATCCAGCACCATAAGCTTTCCTAACTATGACGGAGATTTTTGGAACAGTAGCTGAACTCATGGCGGCAATTAATTTTGCACCGTGACGAATAATTCCAGCCCTTTCTACTTTTGTACCAATCATAAAGCCTGGAACATCCGCTAAAAATAATAATGGGATATGAAATGCGTCGCATAATTGAATGAACTTTGCTCCTTTATCAGCTGAATCAATAAATAAGACTCCACCCTTTACCTTTGGCTGATTGGCTATAATACCTATAACCCTACCATTCATCCTTGCCAATCCGGTAATAAGTTCGCTTGCAAACAGCTTTTTTATTTCAAAGAAGCTTCCCTCATCGACCAATGTGTCAATACAGTCATACATATTAAATGGTGCATTTTGATTTGAGGGTATGATCTCCTCCAGATGCTTTTCAAATTTTGCATCCACGGCTTTGATTATGCTTGGCACTACCTGATAGTTTTGCGGGAAGTATTGTAAATAGATAATAGCCTTTTCAATTGCATCCTCTTCACTTTGAGCGAGTACATCCCCACAGCCGCTGACTGAACAATGCATCCTTGCTCCACCCATCTCCTCTAATGTAACCTTTTCCCCAATAACCTTTTCTGCCATACGTGGTGACCCAAGGTACATCGAGGCATTTCCATCGACCATAATCACAATATCACAAAACGCAGGAATATACGCTCCACCTGCTGCAGATGGACCAAACAAAATACAAATTTGAGGGATCATCCCTGATAGTTTTACTTGATTATGAAATATTTTCCCTGCACCCCGACGATTTGGAAACATGTCAAGTTGATCAGTAATCCGAGCCCCTGCTGAATCGACCAAGTACAAAAGTGGAACCTTTAATTTCTCAGCCACTTCCTGAATTCGTATAATCTTTTCTACCGTTCTAGCTCCCCATGAACCAGCTTTCACAGTGGAGTCATTGGCCATGACACAAACTGTCCTCCCCTTTATCTTCCCTAAAGCTGTAATGACACCATCTGCTGGAAGGTCCTCCTTTTGACAATTGGCAAACTTTCCATCCTCCTCATAAATGCCATCATCGAATAAAAGCTCTAATCTCTTTCTGACAAAAAGCTTTTTTTGTTCCTCAAGTTTCTCATGATATTTCTTGTGACCACCTTCTTCAATCTTCCTAATTCTTTCCCCTAATTGTTCCGAAAAATGCTTCTCCATCTTTATCCCTCCTCGGCCGGTTAATGGAATTGCCCCTTTATTCCAGTACGATTAATACGTCCCCTTCATTAACAAAATCACCCTCAGCGACCTTTATCTCCTTCACTCTTCCTGCTTCTTGACTTTCCACAGGAATTTCCATTTTCATTGATTCAAGGATAGCAATTTCTTGGTTGTTTTCTACTTGATCACCAACTGATATGTTGATTTGAAGAATTGTCCCCGCCATTGTAGAAGTAATTCGTAACATAAAAACTCCCCCTTGTTAGTTAAATCTTTTTACTGATAAGTAATTAGTAAAATACTTGCCGATCTTAAAGTCAGTGTCGTTTAAAATATGCTTAAATAATGGAGCATTGGTTTTTATTCCTTGTAATTGAAGTTGGTTAAAAAAACTTGATGCTTTCTCAATAGCCTCATCTCTATTTTCCCCATGAACAATACATTTCGCGATCATTGGATCATAAAAAGGAGTTACTGCTACACCCTTTTTATATCCAAAGTCCACTCTCGTATCACCCTTCCCCCAATCCAATACCTCAATATGCCCCGGTGAAGGCATAAAGGTCACAGGGTCTTCTGCATATAATCGAAACTCAATGGCATGCCCTTTTGATTCCAGCTCCTCCTGCTTATACGGCAATGTTTCTCCCCTCGCCACGAGAATTTGCCATTCTACAAGATCTATGCCAGTAATGGCTTCTGTAACCGGGTGCTCTACTTGTAATCTCGTATTCATCTCAAGGAAATAAAAATTCTCCTCCTCATCGACGATAAATTCTACTGTTCCAGCATTCTCATACCCTACTGCTTTCGCTGCCCGGACAGCCGCCTGAAGCATTTTCTCTTTAGCACCCTCTGATAAAAATGGAGAAGGTGATTCTTCTACAACCTTTTGATGACGACGCTGAATCGAACAATCCCTTTCGAATAAATGAACGATATTCCCTGCTTTGTCACCAAAGATCTGGACTTCTATATGGCGTGCATATTGTATGTACTTTTCAACATATACTTTCTCATTTGCAAAATAAGTTTTTGCTCTTTTTTTGGTAGTTTCCAGGTTTTTTCGTAGAGTTTTTTCGTCCTCGCACCTAACCATTCCGATTCCACCACCACCTCCACTTGCTTTTAAAATCACAGGATAACCTATAGAATTTGCTGCTGCTACTGCCTCTTCTTCTGTCGTAAGTTCTTCATTACTGCCAGGTACAACAGAAATCCCTGCTTCCAACATCTTTTCACGTGAAAGAATTTTATCTCCCATCATTTGTATGGTTTTGGAATTCGGTCCAATAAAAATAATACCCTCTTTTCTAATTTCTTCGGCAAAGCTAGCATTTTCAGATAAGAATCCATACCCCGGATGAACAGCGTCTACCTTCTCTTTTTTAGCTATCTCTAATATTACTTTTTGATTCATATATGACTTTCCGACAGGAGCTTCACCGATTCGATATGAGGTTGTTGCCTCGGATACAAAAGGTAAATCCTTGTCCGCGTCTGAATAAATAGCAATGGTTTGTATACCCATTTTGCTGCATGTTTTAATAATTCTTGAAGCTATCTCTCCTCGATTAGCAATTAGAATCTTTTGCATCATTGTTCCCCTTTCTAAATGAAGCATCTAAAATCATTTCTTCATAAGCATGCCAATTTCCTTCTAATTTTGAAAGCGTTTTCTCGAATATTAAGCAGAATTTTTCGTTAATTTGTTATATAATTAAAGCAATTCTAGTTCATATGCAGTAGTGAAGATTCCATTCATGTTTATTCAAGGGGAAATAAACTTATACAAAATAAAACGAATTTCACTGCAACAAGACAAGGGGGAAGGTATATGGGGTACAAGGTTGAAAAACTAAAAGTTAATTATAAAACGCTAGAAGAGTTTAAAAAGTTTAAGGAATATGGATTACAAGAGCTCTCGATGGTAGAGGATTTAGAGGCAAACATTATAGAGAACGATAGTGAATCTCCGTTTTATGGAATTTATTTTGGAGATAAGCTTGTAGCACGAATGAGCTTGTATCAAGTGGACGCTAAATACAACCGCTACTTTGAACCACCTTGTGACTATTTAGAGCTTTGGAAGCTTGAAGTTTTACCAGATTACCAGCACAAAGGGTACGGTTATGCCTTAGTAGCATTTGCGAAGAATATCGGGCTTCCGATTAAGACAAACCCGAGAGTAAATTCAAGAGACTTTTGGATTCATATGGGCTTCCAACCAGTTGAATACGATCTTGGACGGGACTTTGGAGAAAATCCATTAATCTGGTCAAGCGATTTGGAAAAGGAATAATAGTGAACAAATTAAAAAGCGGACATTTGTCCGCTTTATCTGTTTGTTATTTATTTTTTCTGCCGATCTTCTTCGTGTAAAACAACCATCTTTCTAGCTCTCTCCATAATATCTATAAGCGCTTTATAATCTTGTTCAATAAGCTTTAGTTCCTTTTCAAGCTTCTCATTTTCTGCTGCTAAATAATAAAGCTGTTTTTCTAACTCTTGAATGTGCTTTTTATAGTTCTCATGTTCTTCCCTTTGACTTGAATCTGCTTTTTCGTACAGTTCCTTTAAGAAAGCAACAAGATCATTGAATTCTATTTGATAGGAGCGTGTCTGCGGTACTTCGACTGCAGGTTGCTCAGTTAAAGCACTTTCTTCCAAATCCTCAAATTCACTTGGAGCAATAGCATTCTTCTTTAGTTCTTTTCTCTGTTTTTTTGCTATTTCAATTCCAGATTTGTATTGCTTACGTACGTATGAATTCCATCTGAATCCACAAGCAGCAGCGGTTCTTGAAAGCTGTTTTCCTACTTCCTCGAATGCTTGCAGCTGTGTTCCACCTTCTCTAATATTACGTAAAACTACTTCAGCAAGTAGCAAATCTTCATCTTGTGACCAAGCATCTTGACGATTTGTTGGCATTGTCAAATCCCTCCTAGTGTTTTTTATTCATTCATATGCTTCTACTAGGAAAGATAGACTGATAATGTAAGAGGTTTCGTAACAATTTCTCTTATAAACGTAAAAAATATTTATATATTACTATTTTTTCTGTTAATGAAACGGTTCACCTTCTCATGGTGGGCTTCTTTTTCCCATAGAATGGAACATTGACGAACTTCCCTTATCACTTGCTCCTGCAATCTAATCGGATCTCTTCTACTAAGAACGATTTGCTTATAAGCTTGAAGCACACCTGTCTCTATGGACGGCATCGTCTCTAATCCTGCCCGTAAGCCTTCTAAATGACTGCCTTCATACATAAAATCAACAAAACCCATTTCTTTTAACTCGGAAGCTTCGTATATTTTTGCTTTCATAAGCATTGATAGAGCTTGGCTAGAGGATATTCTCTCAATGAGCATCGTTCCCCCACCCCATCCAGTTGTAATGGCTAGATTTCCTTGTACAAATCCAGCTGTAACACTGGAATGAGCAAATCGGAAATCACATGCCGCTGCTATTTCACAACCTCCACCAATCGCTATTCCGTTTAATAAAGCAATAGTCGGCTTTGGAAGCATAAATAAATCAAACAGAATATTTGCCATTCTAGAGAGCATGGCGTATGCTTCTTCCTCTGTCTTTAATTTATGGAAAACAGACAAATCCCCACCAGAACAAAAGGCTTTATCTCCTTCACCTGATATAACCAGTCCTAAATGGTTGGATTTCTTCACTGTATCGATAGCTTTTTGAAGACCGTCCATAACTTCAAAATTTACTGCATTTCTTCTTTCATGCCGCTTGATAACAAATTGCAAAAAGCCTTCTTCTAATTCTATAATCTCGTAAGCCAAAAGAATCCCTCCTGCAGATAAAAGAGTAAATAATACAAAAATGCAAAAAGCGCCTTACTATTAAGTAAGACGCTTACGCCATTCAAATTAGTCGTTTACAACTTCTTTTCCTTTGTATGTTCCACAAGCTTTACATACACGGTGAGCAAGTTTCATTTCACCACAGTTTGGGCATGCTACCATACCAGGTACTTGTAGTTTAAAGTGAGTACGACGCTTTCTTTTCGCAGTTTTAGATGTTCTTCTAAAAGGTACAGCCATTCTTCCCACCTCCTTAAAGAGTATTAAGAAAGTTATGAAGTCCAAGTTTCCTTGAGCTTCAAATGTTTCTTGTCTTCTTCACATTCATTGTGAAGAAGGATCATTTTGATCCAGTAATTTCGCAAGTCCCGCTAGACGAGGATCAATTTTATCCTGCTTCTCCTGTTCGTGAATAACTTCCCAATCTTTACCCGATTGAGGAGCACCATCCGTCCCAGTATAGTCTTCACAAAATACTTGCATAGGTACTTCTAGCAAAAGGATTTCTTGTATGACCGGTAAAAGATCAATCACTTCACCTTTTACTTGATGAACTTCCTCTTCAAGCTCATAATCGAGTCCTTTTAAGAGGAAAGTTTCTGTTGTTTCGACATCAATTGGAAAATTCACGTCAACTAACGTACGAGAACAAGGCAACACGAGATAACCCTTTATTTTTAAATGAAAGGTTACTTTTGACGAATCTATATCAGCTCGTCCCGTCACACGAATTGGTGATACACGACGTATGGTTGGATCAATCTTCATAATCTCATCCATATTAACTGTTTCATCGACAGGAAAGTCCTTGCTTCGATATTTTTGTAACTGACTTAATGTCCATTTCATACGAATCACCTCAAGGCAACAAAGGTAATTATAGCTTTCATATAATTATTTGTCAATATTTTTTCTTTACACTATAATGTAGACATTAAACCTCGTTCTTAATCGTAAAAAAGCATTATTTGCTTATTATCTTTATTTTTCACAATAAAATCAAGGAGTTTTTTATGAAGGCTGTTGGAGTAGTAGTTGAGTACAACCCATTTCATAACGGACATTTCTACCATGTAGAACAATCAAAGATTTTGTCAGGTGCTGATGTGGTCATTGCTGTCATGAGCGGACCTTTTTTACAACGTGGAGAACCTGCCCTTTTATCAAAATGGCATCGAGCTAAGATGGCATTATTAGGTGGAGTTGATATTGTATTTGAACTTCCTTACGCTTTTGCAACACAAAAGGCAGAAATTTTTGCTCGTGGAGCGATTGACATTTTAGCTGCAGCAGGTTGTGATTACGTCTGCTTTGGTAGTGAATCTGGTCACTTAGAAGACTTTTATTCTACACTACGTTTTATTCATACACATCAAGAAACGTATGACCATCTAATCAAAAAGAATATGGATGAAGGAATGAGCTATCCAAGAGCAACTTCTTCCGCTTTCCAAGAGCTTAGTCCTTCGAGTCAGATGATGGACCTATCAAAACCAAACAATATTCTTGGCTTTCAATATATTCGAGCAATTGAAAAGTTAAACCTAAGCTTAACACCGCTAACTGTTGCCAGAAAAAATGCGGGTTATCATGATCCAGAATTATCCTCCACCCATATTGCAAGTGCGACAAGCATTCGTAAATCTATCTTTTCGAATGACGGACAGTTGAATGAACTTTCCTCTTATGTCCCTAACACCACGTACACAGAACTTGTGGACTATAAGAGACAGTTTGGGCAATTTCTTCGATGGGAAGACTATTGGCCACTTCTTCAGTATCGTTTACTAACAACTGATAAAAGTGAACTCGCTAGAATTTACGAAGTGGAAGAGGGAATAGAAAATCGAGTCTTACAAATGGTTGAAAAAGCAAATTCATTTTCCGAGCTTATGACCTTGCTTAAAACAAAAAGGTATACATGGACACGTTTGCAACGGCTTTGCGTTCATATTTTGACAAATACAAATAAAGAGCAAATGAAAGCCCTGAGCGACCGAGCTAGTTATCTTCGCCTACTCGGTATGACAGATTTGGGAAGGCAGTACTTAAACAAGTGGAAAAAACACAGTAGTCTACCAATTGTCTCAAGACTTGCCTCCTACAACGGAAAAGAGATTGAACTTGATATTAAGGCTGCTAAAACCTATTCCCTCGGTTTGGAGAAAACCAATCGTCATAGCGCTCTATCCTTAGAATATAAACAAGCACCAATGTTCATTTCAAAAAAAGAAGAATAGCTCGGGCGGCTATTCTTCTTTTTTCTCTAATGCTTCTAAATACTTGATTGCATCTTCAAATGTATTAATCGGTACAATTTTCATATTCGTATCAATATCCTTTGCCGTTTCGACGGCTGCTAAATAGTTTGAGTCCGCAGCACCATCCTCATTTGGCGCAAAGAAAATTTCTGCATCTGCTTTATCTGCCGCAATTACCTTTTGTTCAATGCCTCCGATACGTCCAACCGTACCGTTTGCATCGATTGTTCCAGTCCCTGCGATATTGTAACCTTTTGTTAGATCCTCTTTCACCAATTGGTTATATATTTCAAGAGAGAACATAAGTCCAGCTGAAGGGCCTCCAATATCACTTGTCTCAACTGTGACCTCTGGCTCCACAATAATTTCTTTATCATCTACTAAACCAATTCCTACTCCTACCTTTGTTTGATCTGCTTCAAATGCTTTTAATGGAAGAGTAACATTTTCTTCTTTCTCGTTACGTTCAAAATATAAAGTGATTGTATCGCCTGCTTGTTTTTTACTTACATAGTTGATAAATTCTTCTGATGATTGAAATGTAAGTTCATCTACTTGAAAAATTCGATCACCAGGCTCTAATTGTCCCATGGCAGGCATTCCATCCATGACACTTAATACATAAACTCCTTTATATTCAAATGAGATCGGTTTATTCGCTTTTTTATAAGCTACCTCAATAGCGGCAAGCTTAGAAGTAGACATAGAATGCAATTGTCTTACTTTATATTCCTCATCGCTTTCTTCTTCCGCTCGAATGGCTGATAGAGGATAAATTTCTTGGTACTCACTTATTTTTGCTAACATATACGTATAAATATTTGCTTGCCCCATGACAACCGTAGTAAGCATAAAGCTTCCTTCTTCCTCGTACCCACCTTCCACTTCAATAATGGGTTCGAGTTCCTTTGCCATTCCGGGTTTTGTTATATAATATGGTAGTGAAAAAAAGGCGCCGACTAATAAGGCGATGGCAATTGTATATAGTACGATACGCCCGATCCATTTTTTATTCATTTTATTCTAGTACCCCTTCCAATTACTTAACAGCTCTTTAATCTTTGGTACAGCTTTAAGAGCCTCCTCCTCCCCGATAGCTATAATCTCCTCGATATTTGTAAACGCGCGAGAATTATACATCTGTACAGGAGGACGAATCATGACATCGGACTTTACCTCACGATTTGAAACGAGTTCCATTTGCATAATGTCTATACTTTGCATAATCACATCATAAATCGTGGTAATTTCTGCTGTGGATTTTACTGGACTAACATCAACCGCAACGATAATATCTGCACCCATTTCTTCCACGACAGAAACCGGTATACGGTCAACAACGCCACCGTCTACAAGCAAACGACCATTATGCTTTTCTGGCACAAAAATCCCAGGAATGGAGATGCTAGCTCGAACTGCATCTGCTATGGGCCCATCCTTGAAAACGACCTTTTCTCCAGTCATTAAATCAGTAGCTATCACCGCAACCGGAATGTCTAACTCTTCTATATTTTTCCCATGAGTAAATACGCGGATAAGCTCCTTTACTCGTTTTCCAGCAACAAAGCCCATTTTTGGTACAGTATAATCTAAATAATATTTTCTTTTAAATGCTTTTGAAAGTTTGTATAGCCTCTCTACATCTAATCCTGCTCCATAAAAACAGCCCACTAGTGCCCCCATGCTGCTTCCAGCAACAAAATCAATAGGGATACCTTCGGCTTGTAACACTTTAATTACACCTAAATGGGCAAAGCCTCTTGCCCCACCAGAACCAAGTGCTAATCCAATTTTCGGACGAGACAAGTACTCCTCCCCCTTTAAAAAGATTGTGTTACATATTCTAATCTTATGGTCTATTTTCATTTTGTATGAGTATATTGATTTATGAGGACAAGACCTATAAAAAGAAATCCTTTTTTGTAACCTTCCATGTAGGGGTCCCCACTTTTCTCATATTTTATCACTTCTTTCCATACTTGCACAGTAAGTTCACCTTCAAGGGAGGATATAGGTGTGTTTCGATCCAGACTGAAAACCGTTGTATTAGCACTATCTGTAACATTAATGGCTATTTCATTGATAGCTTTCCCACAAGAATCTGTTGATGCGTCGATTCGCGGCTTAGACATGTGGTGGGAAATTGTCTTTCCTTCTTTGCTTCCTTTCTTTATCGTATCAGAAATGCTTATAGGTTTTGGAGTTGTTAAGTTTATTGGAGTATTATTAGAGCCCCTTATGCGTCCACTATTTAAAGTACCTGGTGTTGGAGGCTTTGTTTGGGCAATGGGGATGGCATCGGGATACCCTTCAGGAGCTAAACTCACTGCAAGATTAAGGCAGGAAGGACAATTAACTAAAGTAGAAGCAGAAAGATTGGTTTCATTTACGAATTGCTCAAACCCCCTCTTTATATTTGGCGCTGTTTCCATTGGTTTTTTCGGAAATGCAAAACTCGGTTTCCTATTGGCTCTGGCTCACTATCTTGGTAATATTTCGGTTGGGTTAATTATGAGATTTTACGGAAATGACACGGAGGAGAAAAAACGTACCAAAGAGCAGAAATTCTCTATTATTCTCGCATTAAGAGAACTGCATCGAACAAGATTGAAAGAACAGAGACCTTTAGGACGACTGCTAGGAGATGCCGTCATGTCATCCGTGCAGACATTACTTATGATTGGCGGGTTTATCATTTTATTTTCAGTGATAAATAAGCTTCTGTTCCATCTGCACATCACAGCTTTTTTAGGTCAGTTTGTTGAGTTTATCCTTGTTAGCTTACATTTACCCGATGTATTAAGCATTCCCTATATTTCTGGATTGTTTGAGATTACCTTGGGAAGTCAGCTGACTAGTCAGGTTCAGGAAGCAACCCTTATGCAACAAGCGGTCATTACTAGCTTTATTCTTGCCTTTAGCGGATTTAGTGTACAAGCACAAGTAGCAAGTATCACCTCGCAAACCGATATTGCTTTTAAGCCTTTTTTTATTGCTCGAATTATGCACGGTTTTTTCGCTGCTATATATGCCTTTTTACTTTGGGGAACCGTATACGAAGGACTAGCTAAGAGTGACCAGCCCTCGAACGCCATCCCCGTGTCTGTCCTAGAAACAGGATCATGGGCTTTAAACACGTATTCTTATCTAGCACAAATCGGTCCACTCGTGACCATTGTTTCTCTAGTAATCTATATTTTTGTATATTCAAGAAGATTGAATGTAAAATAAAAACGAGCACTTCATGGTGCTCGTTTTCTTATGTATTTACTTAACTGTGTTCTTTTCCAAAAGTGCTCTTTCTACCAGAGGTGGAACCAATTCAGAAATATTCCCTTTGTATTTTGCTACTTCTTTTACAATGCTTGAGCTTAAGAAAGAGTACTGACTATTCGTCATGATAAAAAATGTCTCGATTTGGTCATTTAATACTCTATTCATACTAGTGATTTGCATTTCATACTCAAAGTCTGAAACGGCTCGTAATCCACGAATAATGGCACTTGCACCGACTGAACTAGCATAGTCCACAAGCAACCCTTGAAACGAGTCCACCTTAACATTCGGTAAGTGCTTTGTTACTTCTCGAATCATTTCCGTACGTTCTTCAACTGAAAATAAAGGTTTTTTCGATGAATTACTTAAGACTACAACAAAAACCTCGTCAAATACTTTTGCACCTCGTGTAATAATATCTAGATGGCCATATGTAATCGGGTCAAAACTCCCTGGACAAACAGCAATACTTGCCATAAGATGTCACTCCTTATTCTTCTTCCGATTTAAGAGCATAAATTGAAATGGAAATAATCCCATAATTCTCGAATTTCACTTGCTGCAAACGTCCAACCTCAACAGGAAGGACAACATCCTTTGAGTGCTCACAAACAATGATTCCATTATTCGTAAGGAGTTTTTCATTTTGTATGGTTTCAAGCAAGTGCTCAAGTTGTTGTTTTTTATATGGAGGATCAAGAAAAATATAGTCAAACATGATCTCCCTTTTCATTATTGCCTTTAAAGCTCGATCCGCATCGTTTCTATATACCTCTGATTGATCTAACAATCCACATATTTGCAGATTTTCCTTAATTGTAGCAATTGCCTTTCCATCACGATCGACAAAGATTACTTTTTCTACTCCGCGACTCAGCGCTTCAATCCCAAGCCCACCGCTACCAGCAAACAAATCCAGTCCTATTCCACCACTGAAATAAGGTCCAATGATATTAAAAATCGATTCTTTCACTTTATCTGTAGTAGGTCTTGTTGAGTTTCCAGGAACCGCTTTCAATGCTTTCCCTTTATATTCACCAGATACAACCCTCATTGTCTCACCACTATCAATTCATATTCATGTAAATTTCCTTCTTATCCTAACATAATGTCCTTATGAAGCCAATAGTTGTAACTTATAAAGAAAATATCGATTTTTCGTGTATATTCATCCAAGGAGTGGAAATAATGTAAATAACAACATCTATTCGAGATGTTGTTGCCAACCGCGGAGAAGACTTACGTTTCCCCATAAGTTCTTCCTCCGGTTTCTCCTCTCCCTTTGCCTTCTATCCAGTAGGATATAGAAGGACCCTGCAGAAAATTTTCTGCAGGGTTTTCTTTTTTTATTCCGTTGATTCTTTCAGATAGACTGTATTTTCATCCTCATCAATCTGTATGTTAAATAATGAGGTTAACCATTGATAATTAATATAAATGGTATGATTAATCTTCGTCAGTGGATTTTCTAACAGTCCATAGTCTTCTTCATTATAAATAAATATATTTTGGTTAACGTAAAAGCGATAACTATTTAGTCCCTTTGTGAGCAATAAGGTCTCATTATCAGAAAGAACTTTTACTTGAAAACCAAGGGATGATAACGTCTCAACAAATGGAAAAAGCTTTTGATCTCCCATATAAATAATGTGAAGATCTTTTTGGATTTTGCCGTTTACAGATATATTTCTCTTTTCTAAGAAATACAACGGAATCAAATTCGTGTCTTCATTTTTATTATCATCAAAGAAGCTAGTTGGTTTCCCCGTTACACTTACAAGTATATCGTCTAACTTTTGAGGAGTATAAAGAATTTCTTCTGACAAAAATGTTTGGAGATAGCTCTCTAGCTCCTCTTCAGTCAGCTTCAATTTTAATTCTTGGATTATTTGATTACTTTTAGAAATTTGACTTTCACTGTTTAATAACAATGACACATGAAGATCAACTAACCAGCTTTGTTCCATCGGAAGATTGTCAAATTTAAATTTTAATAATGAGTAAAGAAGTTTCTTTTCTAGCATTTCTGGTTTTATGTCCGGACGAGTAATAATCATTCCGTTTCCATTGCCCTCTTGTAGTTGGTTGGTTATTACCACTGTCACGTGAGGTCTGTTAGATATCTGCTGTAGGGAGTTAAATGTTTGACCAAGATTGCCTTCCTGCTCAGAGTAGATCATAAGCTTGCTGTCGACTTCTTCTTGCAATAAAGAATTAGCCTGCCAATAAAGAGAGGGATTAGCCAATTGGCCCTCAAAAACATAATAATCAATAAGATCAAGCTTTTTGTTTCCTATTAAGGGAATACCCATTACCCATGTTCCATTTCTCTTCGTTGAATCGATAAGCTCGACCTTTGTATCTGTCACTTGAACATTTGTAAACGAAGCTAACCATTGATTGAAAAGAAAAGCTTTTTCGTTCGCTTTTATCGGTAGTGTGAATTGTATTTGAATATTTCCTTTATTATCGGGCTTTAGTGATGCTACACTTTCTTCCTGTTTTTTACATTCACTTCCATCCTCAAGAAGACATTCCCAGGTAATCACTCCACTTGGAAGAGCAAAAGGTATTTCCTTTTTTCCTGTAAGACCACTTAGCTTTTGTGTGATTACTAACGTGTCTGTTTCTGTTTTAATAGAAATCTTTTGACTTGCAAGCTCCATGTCAGCAGGCTGTTCCATTTCCTTAGAATAGGCATCCCATTGCCAAAATAACAAGCCACTGATGACAGCTGATAATATGATAAAAAATGTGAACGGTATCTTCCACATATCCATTCCCCTTGTTAAAATCTCTTAAATCTCTTACCATTACAATAGCAGATAGAAGGATTAACGTCACACAGAATTTTTGAAAAAACTACGAAATTTGACTTAGTTCGACACCAGTCTGTGAGTACAATATAACTAAAAAGGAGGTCATTTCATTGATCCAAAGGTTTATTGAATTAGGAGAGGGTTATTCAGACATTTATGAGTTACTAGAAATTGCCAAAGCAAATAAACAGCGACTCATGCATTTCATGGCGTTACATACAGAAATAAATAAAAGATCTGTAACTTCATTAATCGTTGTTTTAAAGCCCACTGATCCTGGCAACTTCCAACCACTGTATGTTTGTCGCGAAGGAATTCCGAATCCACATGTAACAAAAAACAAGCGTTTTGAGTTATTCGAAAAGTTAGCTTTTGAATATGGGAAAGAAATTATCCAATTTGATGTAAAACCTTCTACTGCTTTTTCAGAAAAGGAATTATTCTATCAATATGTAATAGGTATCTTACGTTTAAATCATTATATCGCTCCACTACAATAAAAGATCAGGAAGGGTATCCTTCCTGATCTTTTAAATTCCCATTTTATAGTCGTATTCCTTTGCTTTATCTGGTCTCGAATTTTCGTATTCAACCTTTAAGAAAGGTTTAAAGGATGGCTCGACTTTTTTGACAAAGGAGTAGCTTTTTATTTTTTCCATGATTGTTTCGGTTTCATCTTGGTTGCAATATAAGACCACGTACTTCAATCTTTTTGATACATAATGAACATTCCCAAATTTGCGAAGCATTTTCGCTTGCTTAAGAGAAAATAGCCATACAATAATTCCTTGACGTTGACCTAGCATCGCTTTACTCCTTTTTAATTACACAATTGTCTTTTTATTCTAACACATACATTTATATAAAAAAAGCATAGGAATTCTCCTATGCTTACAGTTAGTTTATGAGCAACCACAGCTTCCGCCTGTGCTACAGCCTCCACCACAACTTGATTCAAAGAACGGATTTCCGGTTGGAACCTTGATAAAATCAGATACTGATCGGCCAATGAGTACACTTATTTCATCAAGAAGTGCTTGTAGATCGTTCTCCGCTTTTTTGAATTCAGCAACATTAAGGTCGAGATCGACTTCTCTTTTCAAATTACGGATTTCCATCATGACTGTTTTATAATCAGGATGATATCTTCCAAAGCGTTCAACCTCTTCATAACGATCCTTCATTTGTATAAACGCATTAATTTTTTTTTGTGTTTCTTTATCTTTTTTTACATTATTCAAGCATATATAATAAGCCTCAACCACTGTTGACTCGAGCACCATTGTAGCTAATTCATCCGCATACTCTAGAATTTCCATACTTTCTGATGTAGCAAGCAATCCGCTCACCTCCGTTTCATATTTTACCATGAATAAGCACAGAAATGAACTTTTTACATCCTACCGTACGAGAACTTCAAAATCTTTTTTCATATCTTCTCTTTTTTGATTTCTTTCAACTACTTGTAATTGAATTTGATGGGAGCCTTTTGAAAGCCCTTTAATAATAAAGGCAGCTGTTGTTACTACTTTTTTTTGTTTCCCATCCACTGAGACAATTAAGCTCGTATTACGATTCGTAAATGAAATATCAGGAATAAAGCACTCTACATAAACATTATTTTCCTTCACATGGTGCTGAACTGTAAATGAATGTTCTGATTTCATTCCTAATACGACCACATCATTTTCTGCTCTTACAGTGTGCATAGGTACAATAGATACTTCTCTTTTCACTTCAGGATCTGGGATATCTTTATGACAAGCATTTAACAGAAGTCCAATCAGAAAAACAAAGACCATTTTCCTTACCAACTCGGCTGCCCCCAATCACACAATTTTACATATCTTGTGCAATTATCAGCAAGCTTAGTCAAAAATCAACCAAAAAGCCTTCAAACTCTCGTAAAGTGAAGGCTCCTTATTGGTTACTATTCATGGCTTGAAACATGCTCATCATCATATTCGCCATTTGTACACTATGATTGAATTGCTCCACACGATGGGGAATGGTCTTTTTATAATGGTGTAAAGCTGATATTTCAAAGCTTTGTATATCATGTGGGTTTCTTCCGAGCTTTCTGTACCAAATGGGCTGTTCCCTTAAGAACTGTTTTAATTGTGGTTGCATACGTAAATATTCATTAATTTCTTCTCGCATCCAAGAGCCCCCTTCTAGTCTTGTCTAAATTGAAACGGATGTGATGGTGGGCTTACATTTTTTTTAGGCGGATTTTGGACGCTACTCCCTCCTTGCAGGGAGGAAATTACACCTTGAATCGCACCTAAGGCAGAACTAATACTCACGATATGATGTTGAAGCTGGTTTGGATCCATATTCCTCACAGCACCTAGTACGGTTGACATCCAATCCTTTTTAGATGATTCTTCCTTTGGAGATGATTCTTCCTTTGGAGATGTTTCTTCCTTTGAAGCTTCCGTTGATTGGTTACGGTCATCAACGTTTCCATTTCCTTTAGAATCATCCTCACCGAATAGATACCATTCCTCGTATAACTCTTGCCACGTATTTGTCCCGCTTCTAACCTGCTTAATGAGTTCAGGGTGGGCTCGAACATACTCCTTGAACTCTTGCACAGAAGGATGCAGTTGCTTTTTGGCCATTATATTTCACCTCAACATAAACGAATGCCTATAATACGATATGAAAAAAAGAAAAATATGTGCACATCAGATTTCATGATAAAATGGAAAGGAAAGGAAAGATAAAGTGAGGGATATAATGGAGAATATTCAAAAACAAATCCAAGACATTACTCTTCATGCTACCGAGCATGACTTAGTAATGCTCGAACAGCTTCTAAAAGGTTTTCAACTTTGGAAATCAGGAAAGAACACCACGTTTATCTCTAGTCTTTTGCAAATGGAACGTAAAATAACGGATGATGACTGTGAAATAACCATACCCATTTCTCCGCTTTTATATAATACTTTGTATATTGTTCATGGAGGAATTACTGCGACTTTACTTGATACAGCAATGGGTGTATTAGCAAATTCACTTGTTCCTGATGGCTATGGCGCCGTCACTACCCAGTTGAATATTAATTATATTGCCGCTGGAATTGGAGAACATATGGTCTGTAGAGCAAAAATGGAACATAAAGGCTCAAAAACACTCGTATTGTCCGCAGAAATTCATCGTTCAGATGGTGTGAAGATAGCTATTGGGACAGGTAGTTTTCTTGTCATTGAAAAAAGAATATAGGGTGAATCGATTTGGTAACTGCCATTGTAATACCTATCATTATTATTTACTTTTATATTATTTCAAAGCGAGAGTTACAATCTCATACGGAGCAATGGTTAGCACTAGAGCAAGTATATGAAGAAGCGATCGTAACAGGAAAGATTCAACAAATACATATAAGAAAAGAACGTTTTTATTATCATCGATATGTACTTATTGTCGAACTCACACTTATAAATAACCCGACAACGACTGTTGTCTCAAAAATTACTCCAAGTGTAAAAGGGAAAGTCCTTATGAATGATTTTCAGCTGGGTGATGAGGTGCGTGTGTACGGTAATTGGAAGGAAGGCCATTTTCGTTTTGGTAGATATGAAATTCTTCAAAAATAAAAAGGAGCACTCAGCTCCTTTTCGTCATTCTTCCCATGCTTGGATAAAGTTTTGCGTGTAATATTTTTTATATACACCTACACCGATATGTGTAAAGTCTTCGTTTAATAAGCTTTCCCGGTGACCTTTACTATTTAACCAGCCTTCCGTAACTGCTGGAGCATCAGCATAGTTTGCGGCAATATTCTCACCAGCTACCTGATAGAATACTTCCCCGGCCTCTAAGCGATCGGAGAGCTCCCCGAACTTTTCAGATGTATGCGAAAAAGTATTGCTCTCTTCCATATCCTTGCTATGCCCATAAGCTACAGTTGCCGTTTTTTCATCCCATTGTAAGGTAGCAAGTCCAAATCTCATTCTCATAATATTCGTAATATCATATATTTGTTTTTCATTTGCATCTTCGACTTTTTCATCTGGTGCCATCTCATCCGGTTCTATTTCTTGTAACTCACCAAAATAAACCAATTCATAAGGTCTTAGCTTCAATAAAGTTTCTGCATCCATTACCCTAAAACTAGATAATGTTGCCGTAAATTTATCAATATAGAGTTGAACGAAGATATCCCCCATTTTCAACAATGGTCTTGTATTTAGATCCGACTCTGATAGCTCAAATTGATAGGAACTTCCTTCATAATCTAACCCTATTTCTGTTTCTACATAACTTGAAGAAAAAATTTCATCTACATGTTGTCCTATCTTGAAGGGACTTATATTCACTTCCGAACCGATGGCATAAACGGTTACTACCTTCCCGTCTTTCACACCAATCTGAGAATAATTGGCAGGGTCAGCATTATAGATCCACCAATCAAACCCATAATAAGTCTGATCTACTCTGTTAGGTTGACCTAAATTTTCCTCCAAGCTTTCTATAGACATTCCGATATAAGTTGAAACTCCCTCCGTTGGTCTTTCAGAGTTTGTTCCTTCATCGCTCGTATTATTTGATAAGTCCTGGTTACTTCCTCTCTTTTGTGTCCCGTCTTCTAAGAGTATCTCCTCGTCACCATTTTGAATATTAAAATAAAATACAATTCCTAATATAGCAGTAATCAATATCAATATTCTTCCTAAACTTCTCAGAGGCCATCCTCCTCTCTATCATTCTTTCTATCATTGTATGCATGCATTAAATAATTAGTATAGTATTTCATAGAAAATAAAATAGGTTAATAAGGTAGTTATTTATCTTATTATACCCTACCAGGCTCTGTACATAAATAAAATAAAGACACCAAAAAGGTGCCTTCATTAATGCATGTCAGAAGAAGTATGTTCGGAAATGTCAGATAGGGCTCTACCGGCTTGATAGTCGGTGATCTTTTCAACAGCCAAATCCCCTAGTGCTATTATTCCTACTAGTTTTTTTCCTTCTGTTACAGGAAGACGTCGAATTTGATGCTTGGCCATTAATTCAGCCGCGTCTCTAGCAGTTGTTTCAGGTGATACAGTTATAATCTGCTTACTCATGATATCTTCTACTTTCGTCGAACCAGGATGTTTTTCAGCAACACCTCTAACGACAATATCACGATCGGTAATCATTCCGATTAACTTATCATCATCAACAATTGGAATCGCACCTACGTTTAGTTCTTTCATTTTAAGTGCGACCTCGTACACATTATCAAGAAGTGTACAGCATTCGACTTCCTTAGTCATCAATTCATTTATGGTCTTCATCCTGAGCCCTCCTAAAAAATATCTGTCAGTTGTATCGTTCCCTTTTGTATGGTCAACTATTCCCGCATTGTATATGAGGAAAACATATCTGACTTTTGTGAACGTTCTCATTGCAACTTCCTATCATTTCTACTATTATTAAAAATGAAGAAGTTATCATTACATAGTGAAAAGTTCAGTTTCAAGTAGACGGGTATCGTGTTTGTAGGAGGGAAAATAATGAAGTTTGAAAATGTAGGCATTGAGAGCGTAAAAGCGGATTTAAATCGTTTGGACGAAGTTATGCTTGATCATGGGTTAGTTCGTGAAGGACAATGGGACTATGAAAGAGTAACATACGACCGTAAGTTTATCCTAAAAGAAGGAACTTTCTACCTTCGTGTATTCGGATATGCTGTAGAAGGTGATGTTGGAGCACACAAAGCAACCGTTCAATTAATGACACCACTATTAGGTAAGCATTATTATCCACACGGTGTAGAATACGGTGAAGGTGAAACCTTTCCAAAAGGACTTGTCAGCCAATGCGAAAAACTTCTTAATGAAGTAAAAGTAGAAGTAGAAAAATTCGCTAAATAAAAAAGACGCTTTTTCGCGTCTTTTTTATTTTTAACTAAGTTTCACATGAATATAACTTACTTTATACCCAGTCAACAAGTACACTTCCTCTTGAATTGCTGCCTGTAAATTTTCTATTTTTTCGATAATTCCTTTATAATTAATGGCACTTAATCTTAAAATGATTCCAACAACGCTTTCTTTCAGTATCACTTCGTACGTTTGACTTTTTGTCGGATGGAATTGTCCTTGGATGCGATCAATGATATTTCCTCTTTTTTTGAGTACGACGTAGTTATCGCTTTCAATTATATTAGACTCGACTATTGCTGAAATAATGTTGTGAACGGCTCGATTGCTTTCATTTTGCTCAAACATACTTACCAACATAATCCCTCCTTTTAGGCTCGTCTAATAAACACCTCAAAAATATAACTTCATATTTTTATTATTTTCATTGGTTATTTTATTAAATGCATACTATAATTTAAGTGTTCCGAAATTAACAAATATTTTTCACTTATGGAAGGAGAACATCTTTTGTTACTAAGCTTTTTTAAGAAACGTTATTTTTTAATTATTCTAGGTGTCTGTATAGCAGCCCTTTTGTTATATCTTATCCTGCCTGTTTCTATCCCTTTGATTACTGCATTTATAACTGCTTTATTTCTCGAACCGCTCGTACAAATGTTACAAAATCGTACCAAACTTAATCAGAAAGTATCTGTCTTAGTTGTATTTTTGGGCTTTTTACTCTTTGTTGGGGTTACCGGCTACTTCATTGTTACCAAGGTAATCACAGAAGCCATTCAAGTAGTTGAATACGCTCCTCAGCTAATAAATGAAATTACTCGAGCTTGGTTAGATACAGAAGAGAAATTAACCTCAGCAGCAAAAGAATTACCGAGGGAAGTAGTAGATGGAATAAGCAGCCAAGTACAAACTTTTCTTAACGGAACGAAAAATGATTTATTAGCTTACGTAAACATCGATAATGTCCGGTCTTTACTCACAAATATCCCTAGCTATCTTGTCAGTTTTTTAGTGTATTTGATCGCTTTATTTCTTTTCCTATTAGATTTACCAAGGTTAAAAATTTCTTTATACAGTCACTTAACTGAGAAAACCGCTGAGAAAGTTCATTTTATGACCTCTCGTCTATCCTTTGTTGTAATAGGCTTTGTTAAGGCTCAATTTCTTGTTTCTGTACTCATTTTCTTAGTTACATTAATTGGGCTATTCATTATCACTCCAAACGTAGCTTTATTAATGGCCACCATCATTTGGATTATTGATTTTATCCCAATTATTGGGTCTATTGTGATCATGGCACCATGGGCTTTATTCCATTTCATTACCGGTGATGTAGTTTTAGGTACAAAACTAGCTATTTTAGCAGTTATTTTGTTAATTATACGTCGAACGGTCGAACCAAAAGTGATGGGGACACATATTGGCCTCTCACCTTTATCTACTTTAATAGCGATGTATCTTGGTCTGAAGTTGCTTGGAATACTAGGATTTATTATTGGCCCTTTACTACTAATTGCATTCAATTCGGCAAAAGAAGCCGGAATAATTAAGCTAAATTTTAAAATTTAAGCTATGTTAAATAACTCTGTTGATATTTGATTACAACGAACTCTTGTTCTATAATGGATTTGTAAAATTAACAAGA
>NZ_JBPCCH010000004.1:0-13596 GCF_050971805.1 Robertmurraya mesotrionivorans
CTCTTTAGCAGTAAAATTACTCATAAAAAACACCCCGTAAATGTTAGTTTGGTGTCTAACATTTACGGGGCAGTTCACGAATGTTTACAGTTTTTTTTGGTTAAATTTTAGTAAAGTCGGTTTTTATCGTACATTTTTAAGAATGTTTGGTGGTATACTTAGGTGTATTTGAGGCGAGAGATAAATGGTTTACCTACTTCTCGCAGGGAGATGGAGGTGCGCACGTGAGCGCAGAACAAAGGAAAAAATTAATTGTACTTATGATTAATATGTTTATAGCAATTGGGAGCTTCGGTATTATTATCCCAATTTTGCCTGCATATTTGCAGTCGATTGGACAGGGAGGAACAGCAGCCGGTCTAATGATAGCGATTTTTGCTGGAGCACAGCTTATTTTCTCACCGATTGCCGGAAAATGGACGGATCAATACGGTCGAAGAAAAATGATTATTTACGGACTAGTTGGATTAACAGCATCGATGTTTATTTTTTATGCCGTTGATACCATTTGGTGGTTATATTTTTCACGGGTAATCGGTGGAATTGGAGCAGCCCTTCTTGTACCTGCCATATTTGCGTATGTTGCAGACATTACAACGATGGAGCAACGTGCCAAAGGAAACAGTCTGATCTCAGCTGCTATGTCACTTGGAATTGTGATTGGACCAGGGATTGGTGGCTTTTTAACGGAATACGGATTAAAAGTACCGTTCCTAATATCAGCGATTGTTTCGCTAGTAGCAGTCATATTTTCAATCATAGTTCTAAAAGAAAGCCAACAGGAACAAGCAGAAGGAGTTCATTATGATGATGAATCGATGGTGAAAAAGCTTGTTCGATCAGTAAAGATGCCTTATTTTATTCCTTTAGTGATTACCCTCGTTATGAGCTTTGGATTAATGTCCTATGAATCAGTACTAGGATTGTTTGTTGATAATGAGTTCGGTGCGACTCCTCAGGAAATTGCCTTGATGATTACAGCGACAGGAATCATCAGTACGATTGTTCAATTGTTTGTTGTTGATCGATTGGTGGTAAACCTTGGGGAAGAGAAAGTCCTAAATATCTTTTTAGGAGTTGCCACAGTAGGATTTTTGTTATCAATCTTTGCTTCAAGTTATGTGCTGTTCTTTGGTATTACTCTAATCATCTTCTTAGCAACGTCTATTCTACGTCCAGTGTTAAACACCCTGATCTCAAAGCTCGCTGGTCATGAACAAGGTTTTGCAATGGGGATGAACAACGCGTATATGAGTATCGGGAATATTCTTGGACCAACACTTGCTGGGCTACTTTATGATGTGAATATCATTTACCCATTTGTATTAGGGTTAATATTATTACTGTTCACGTTGATGACTACAATGATTTGGGTGAAACGCTCACCGAAACAACCGAAATTGGGCACACCAGAAAAGGTTTAATAAGGTGATGTATTAAAATAAGATTTCAACTCGCTTCCCTAATGGTGAAGCGAGTTTTCTTATGTTTTAATAGAGATAAGGAGAGTGATTAGGATGAAATTAACAATAGGATTTATTGGTTTTGGAAAAAGTGTTACAAGATATCACCTGCCATATCTTTTAGTAAGAGATCATGTAAAGGTGAAAAAGATTTACTCTCGAACAAAAAAAGAGGAACTCGAGAATACATATAAAACACATGGAATCGAATTTACATACGAGTTAAACGAGCTGTTAAACGACGCTGAGATCCAGCTAATAAGTATATGTACCGCACACAACAGTCATTACGAGCTAGCAAAGAAATGCTTGGAGCATAATAAACATGTGCTCGTTGAAAAGCCGTTTGTTACGACAACTGAAGAGGCGAAGGAACTCTTAAGCCTAGCAAAGGAAAGAGACCTCGTCATTATGCCTTATCAAAACCGACGTTTCGATAGCGATTTTCTCGCGTTGAAAGAGGTACTCGAAAAAGGATACCTTGGAGAAGTAGTGGAAGTTGAATCACATATGGACTATTATCGAACGGAAGCACCTACGTCACCAGGTGAATTTTACGATGGGGCGTTTTACGGGTTAGGAGTTCATACATTAGATCAGATTGTCTCGTTATTTGGAAAGCCCGACAAGTTGTATTACGATATCCGTTCGATACGAAATCCGAAAAATCCTGATGACTATTACCATGTTGAATTATTTTATCCAACCCTCAAAGTAATCGTTAAAACGAATCATTTAGTGAAAGTTCCATACCCGAGATTCATTGTTCATGGGACAAAGGGAAGTTTTATCAAATACGGAATCGATCGACAAGAAGAGTTCCTCAAAGCAGGAATGATGCCAGGAAGTGCTGGGTTTGGAGAAGATCGTGAAGAGCATTATGGAGTAGTAACCTACACAGATGAACAAGGTCAGGAAGTTCAACGGAAAATTCCTTCCCCTATTGGAGATTATGGAAGAGTATATGATTCCCTTTACGACCACATAATTAATGGAAAACGGAAATTAGTGAGTGATGAAGAAGTACTTCTTCTTATGCAAATATTAGAAAACGGAGTAAAGGGAGACAACCCTAAGGTGCTAGCATTCAATTAGAATCTGAAAGGAGAGAGGCTACACTTGAAGCCGACGGTCTATATCACACGGAAAATTCCCGATGAGATCATTCAAAGGATAGAAGAGCATTGCGTAATTCGAATGTGGGAGGAAGAAGATATTGCTGTACCAAGAGGCGTGTTAGAAAAAGAAATCCAGGAAGTGGATGGGCTATTTTGTTTGTTAACCGACAGCATCGATCAAGCTTTATTGGAAAAGGCAAAAAGATTAAAGGTAGTCAGTAATATGGCAGTAGGCTTTAACAATATAGATATTGAAGCAGCAAAGGTAAAAGGAATCACTGTTACCAATACTCCAGGGGTATTAACAGAAACAACTGCCGATTTAACATTTGCGTTATTAATGGCAACGGCACGTAGATTAATAGAATCATCGACTTATTTGAGAAATGGGGACTGGAAAACATGGTCTCCTATGCAATTGACTGGTCAAGATGTGTACGGGGCAACATTAGGAATAATCGGCATGGGGAGAATTGGAGCTGCTTTGGTAAAAAGAGCCCAAGGCTTTGACATGAAAATCCTCTATCATAATCGGTCTCGGAAGCTGGATCTAGAAAAGAATTTTTCTATGACATATGTTGAAATGGATCAGTTATTAAAGGAATCTGATTTTGTTTGTATCATGGCTCCTTATACTCCGGAAACGAGACATTTCATTGGAGCAAAAGAATTAGATTTAATGAAAAGCAATGCCATTTTAATCAATACCGCTCGCGGTGGAATTGTAAATGAGGATGCCTTGTATGATGCTTTACAGTCGGGTCAGATTTGGGCAGCTGGATTGGATGTATTTGAGGAAGAACCCGTTCCCCAGAATCATCCGTTATTAACACTGCCAAATGTAGTGACTCTTCCTCATATAGGAAGCGCGAGCATAAAAACGAGACTTCAAATGGCCCATCTAGCAACAGATAATTTATTATTAGCATTAAATAATCAAACACCGAAGCATGTAGTTGTATAAAAGTTATAGCTTCATAGTCCAACAGAAGGATTGATGATATGAAAAAGAATGTGATTACCGTAACAAAGGAAAAGGTACTATTTATTTGGAAAATTCCATCCTTACCGGTCCTTTTTTTAATTAACACCATCCTTGGTTTTTCCACTTCCTTCTTTATTCCCTATTCATCTCTTTTCGGTATTGATGAAGTCGGAATGAGTAACGCAGCATTTGGTGTTTTTATGACAGTGCTGGCGTTAGGTGGAGTAACCATCAGCAGTTCATTGGCAAAGTTGTCAGATACAAAGCTTAGTAGAAGATACCTCCTTATCCTCACGACCTTCGCTGGGGTGATTGGGTATATATTATTTGCTTACTTACGAAATTATTTTGCTTTGTCTGTAACCGCATTCTTTCTATTAGGGGCATCAGCGGCTGCTGTTCCTCAATTATGGGCATATGCAAGAGATGCTTTAAAAGAGGCTGCTATCCCAGCGGAGGATACTCCTTTTATCATGAATATATTTCGAATGTTTTTTGCTTTGGCTTGGACGGTGGGACCTGCTCTAGGGGCCTGGCTCCTAATATTGGTTGACTTCAAAGGGTTGTTTTTATTCGTAGCTGCAGGGTACTTGCTTGCTTTTCTAACTGTTGTGTTTTTATTACAGGAAGTTTCAAAACAGAAGATTGTAAGCCAAGAGGCATTGTCAGTAAAAAAATCGATCATCAAACCGCATATTTTTGCCAATCTAGCTGCGGCTCTATTGCTATCAACTGCTACCTCTATTCATATGTTAAATGTGCCTCAATTTGTTACGAAGGTACTTCATGGAACGGAAATGGATGTTGGTTTGATTTTTAGTGTGCCACCGATCTTTGAGGTTCCTATGATGATTGGGCTAGGTTTACTTGCCACAAGAATGGATGTTGCACTGCTTGTGAAAATTGGATTTGTCACTGCTTTTACTTATTTTCTTTTATTTAATTTTGTTACCGAGCCTTGGCAAATCTATCCTTTGCAAATCTTAAGTGCCGCACAGGTTTCCATTACGTCTGGGATTGCTATTTCGTATTTTCAGGATTTTATGCCAGAAGCACCAGGTACGGCAACGACTCTTTACATGAACACGACACAGATTGGATCTACGGTAGGGTATTTGTTGTTCGGGCTTATTTCTGAGTTCATCAATTATGACCATATGATTACGGTCTATACTCTTTCTGCAGGACTGGCGTGTGTATTTATCGTTCTTTATGGAAAAGAAAGAAGACTGCAAACCACAGCACAATCGAATGCACCAGGTTTATAAAAAAAGAGAAAAGAGGAAAAAAACATGGTCTATCAAGCAAGGGACGATCGATATGAGTCAATGAAATATAATCGTAGTGGCCGCTCCGGTCTATTACTCCCAGCCATCTCTCTTGGATTATGGCATAATTTTGGCGGAGTAGATACATTTGAAAATGGCCGTAAGATGCTAAGAAGAGCATTTGATTTAGGGATTACACATTTTGATTTAGCAAACAACTATGGACCACCAGCAGGTTCGGCTGAAGAAATGTTTGGTCAGATGTTAAAAACCGATTTTGCCCCTTACCGGGATGAAATGATTATTTCTTCGAAGGCAGGCTATTATATGTGGCCTGGACCTTACGGGAACTGGGGGTCGAAGAAGTACTTAATGGCTAGTCTTGATCAGAGCCTAAAACGGATGAGCTTAGATTATGTAGATATTTTCTACTCACACAGACCTGATCCGGATACCCCACTTGAAGAAACGATGGGGGCATTGGATTTAATGGTTCGCCAAGGAAAGGCATTATATGTTGGAATCTCCAATTATAGTGCAGAGCAAACAGCTGAGGCAATCAGCATATTAAATCGTCTAGGTACGCCGTTGGTTATTCACCAACCAAGCTATTCTATGCTAAATCGTTGGATCGAAGATGGTCTGCAGGATGTCCTTCAGGAAAATGGAGTTGGCTCGATCGCTTTTTGCCCACTCGCTCAAGGCTTATTAACCAATAAGTACCTAACAGGTCTACCTAGTGATTCAAGAGCAGTGAAAGTGACGGGGGCATTAGGAACGGACCAAGTGACTGAGGAAGTAATCAGTCAAGTGCAAAAATTAAATGCCGTTGCTGCTGAAAGAGGACAAAGCCTTGCTCAAATGGCTCTTGCTTGGGTCCTTCGCGGAGGAAGAGTAACATCCGCATTAATAGGAGCGAGTAAGGTTAGCCAAATCGAAGATAACGTTGCAGCACTCAATCATTTAGAATTTACCACAGAAGAATTACAACGAATTGAAGAGATCTTAAAAAGTTAATGCTTGAAAGCCTGTTGCTCCCATCCTAAAGATAGGGGCAGCAGGCTTTTTTCATAAATCGTGTGTAATGGGGAAAAATAGGAACAGAAACGTTGAACGCTGGAAGGGTGTATTCAAAGTGGGATTAATGGAATACAGAAATCTTGATCGTCCGTTGAAAATTCTTCTGTTAGGGGTGTTGCTTGCACACCTAGGGTCCTATCTTGTGATGCCAATGCTTCCGATCATACTAACAACTGATACAGGACTAAGCTTGGTACAGATTGGGACGATCTTAGCAACGATAGCCATTGCTTTTCAATTCGGAAGTATTACAGGAGGTGTACTTGCGGACCGAATAGGTCGACGTTTTATCATCGGCTTGGGTGCGCTGATTACGGCAGGCGGAGTAATGAGCTTTGGCATATTTACCGATTACCTGTTTCTTCTGGTTTCGGCAGCCATCATGGGTCTCGGCAATGGATTGAATGCTCCCTCCACGAAGGCAGCGATTGCAGCATTTGCTTCTTCAAGTGGAAACCAAACGACTGCTTTTTCTCTTCGTGGGATTGCGGCCAATGTAGGGACAGGTATAAGTGGCCTTGTCATTTTTTTTCTTTTAGCTGAAGCCTCAAGAACCATCTTCTATATTGCGGCTGCCATTTATGTAGGACTGGCTTTAGTGAGTTGGCTTTTACTTCCGAAAAATTGCGGTGGCATCCCTTGTCCATCACTACCATTAGGAGCATATGGGGAAGCGTTAAAGCATCGACCATTTATCATTTTTAGTGTAGTAACCGTTCTGATTTGGGCACTGTATGCGCAGTTTTCACTTGCACTGCCACTGCGGGCAACAGTCGTGTTGGATAACCCGAAAAATATCTCTTTAATATGGACGATCAACAGTTTTATCGTTATCACCCTGCAGGGCTTTATAACTAAACGGTTTATTACAAAAATGAACCCGATCTCAGCACTAGGAGTAGGCGTATTATTTATTACGGCAGGGATATCATCGTTATTTTTCTCAAACGGGTTTGTCCTCTTTATTGTAAGTGGAGCTATCTTTGTTATTGGTGAAATGATGATTTTGCCAACGGTAGATAGCACGATTTCTCAGCTTTCCAAACCAGAGCTGATCAGTTTATTTTTTGCGTTATCGAATGTGGTGTATGGATTAGGGGAAGCGGGAGGAAAAACAATAGGTGGCCGCCTGTTAGATGTAGGCGGTGTGAACAATGCCTCTCCTTCGATCGTCTTTGTGATTGCCGGATGCGTCATATTTTTCCTCGTGATGATGTTAAGAAAGTGGGGTCCGTTAACCGAGTCTTTGACAAAGGCAGCACAGGATCCACAAAGGCCGGAGGTGGCTCCAAGGATCTCGGCAGAACCAGCGCAGAATCGAACACATCCGCTACACCGCTTCGAACCAGAAATCTTTTTCCGAAAAAAGCCTACAACGGAATAATAGGTGGGAGGACAACGAAATTGTCCTCTTTTTTCATTGATTCCCTTCTTTGTCACAACAATAAAACTTTTTCATATGTTATAATACTCAAAAGAATGTTTGAATGAAATGGGGAAGTGCAATGACAAAAGAGGATATATGTGAGGTCACCTGTTTTGATGAGGAGAGAGTAACGAAAGTGAAAAATGAGCTTAGTATGCAAAACACGATGGAGGTCTCGAAGCTTTTTAAAGCATTAGCAGATGACACACGTGTAAAAATTGCTTATTCGCTAAGTGTCGAAGAGGAGCTTTGCGTATGCGATGTGGCTAACATTGTCGGCTGCACGGTTGCTACTGCTTCGCACCATCTTCGTCTCCTTCGAAACCTTGGTCTTGCCACCTACCGAAAAGAAGGAAAACTGGTCTACTATTCCTTAGACGATGAGCATGTTAAACAACTTGTTAACATCGCCTTTACCCATCAAAAGGAGGTGGCATTACGTGGATAATTCAACTGGAATGACGAATAGTAAGCAAGTGTACCGCGTTCAAGGGCTAACGTGCGCCAGCTGTGCCAAAAAGTTCGAAACGAACGTAAAGCACCTGGATGGTGTTTTTGATGCGAATATAAACTTTGGTGCTGCCAAACTGACAGTGTTTGGTGAGGCAACGATAGAAGAAATTGAAAAAGCCGGTGCATTCGACGGAATAAAGGTTCAACCTAAAAATGCCCGTATACAAGAAGTTAAGGAGCCATTTCTTCAAAAGCATGCGACGGTACTTGCTTCGTTTGTGCTTTTACTTATAGGCTGGATTATTGGTGAGGTCCATGGGGAAGAATCCTTGGCATCGATTGTCGCTTATGCGTCCTCGATGATCTTAGGAGGTTATCGCCTGTTCCAGACAGGACTGAAAAATCTACTTCGCCTAGAGTTTGATATGAAAACACTCATGACCATAGCTGTTATTGGAGCTGCCATTATAGGTGAATGGGGCGAAGGGGCAACCGTTGTTATCTTGTTTGCGATTAGTGAAGTGCTTGAATCGTATTCGATGGATAAAGCTCGCCAATCGATTCGCTCACTTATGGATATTGCTCCGAAAGAAGCCATGATACGGCGTGGACTTCAAGAGATGGTGATTGACGTAGAAGACATTCAAATTAATGATGTTCTACTTGTAAAGCCTGGCCAAAAATTAGCTATGGATGGCATCATCGTAAAAGGCATGTCATCTATCAATCAGGCAGCCATTACTGGGGAGTCCGTACCTGTTGCAAAGGGAGTGAACGATGAAGTTTACGCCGGGACCCTTAATGAAGAAGGCCTCATTGAGGTAAAGGTGACAAAGCATGTGGAAGATACGACGATTGCGAAAATCATCCATTTGGTTGAAGAAGCGCAAGCGGAAAGAGCGCCATCACAGGCATTTGTTGACCGCTTTGCAAAGTATTACACACCTATCATTATGCTATTCGCTCTTGGAGTAGCGGTTGTCCCGCCGCTATTGTTCGGCTTAGTGTGGAATGAGTGGGTATATCAGGGCTTGGCCGTGTTAGTGGTTGGATGTCCGTGTGCTCTCGTCATATCCACACCTGTTGCTATCGTAACAGCCATTGGAAATGCAGCGAAAAGAGGCGTTTTAATCAAAGGTGGCATTCATTTAGAGGAAATGGGAGCTATTAAGGCGATTGCATTTGATAAAACCGGCACGTTAACTAAGGGCATTCCGGTAGTCACCGACTATGAAACCGCTCCGAACATTCCTGCCAACGAGACATTTGCCATTATATCAGCACTAGAGAAGGTCTCTCAGCATCCACTGGCCTCTGCTATTTTAAAAAAGGCAGATCAATGGGAATTGAATTACGACCATTTAGAACTTGAGGATTTTACCTCCGTAACTGGAAAAGGCATCTTGGGGAAAATTGCAGGGACGGAGTATTATGTTGGAAGTCCAAGTTATATTCATAACCAGCTTGAGGGTGGCTTGGCAACAGTCTATCGTGAAAAAATTACTTTCCTTGAGGAACAAGGGAAAACGGTGATGGCTGTTTGTTCGTCTGAACAGTTCCTTGCGTTAGTCGCAGTGGCCGATGAGATCCGAGAAGAAACAAAAGACGTGGTACAACAGCTTCACTCACTCGGACTGCAAAAGACCATTATGCTTACAGGAGACAATGAAGGTACGGCCAAGGCGATTGGACAAAAGGCGGGAGTAAACGAAGTAAAAGCGAATCTTCTTCCGCAAGAAAAGCTTTCATACATTAAAGAATTACGCGCCAATTACCAGCGAGTTGCTATGGTCGGTGATGGTGTGAATGATGCTCCTGCCTTAGCAGCTTCTACCGTTGGAATTGCCATGGGAGGAGCAGGAACGGATACTGCCCTTGAAACAGCGGATATTGCGCTTATGGCTGATGATTTGAGAAAGCTTCCATTCACTGTAAAGTTGAGTAGAAAAGCACTACGTATTATCAAACAAAATATCACTTTCTCACTTGGTATAAAGCTGTTGGCTTTATTATTAGTCGTTCCAGGCTGGCTCACATTATGGATTGCCATCTTTGCAGATATGGGAGCCACGCTAATTGTGACGCTGAACAGCCTTCGATTGCTTCGGGTGAAAGATGAATCATAGGGCTTCCTTTTGGGAAGCCTTTTTCATATAGAGAATATGTTCAAAAAAAATCCATATATTTGTTTGATTTTTAGTTTACATACTATACAGGGGTATGCTATTATAAAACCATAAAAGGAGGGAGTCATATGAATCCAGATGATTCTTTGCTACATGAAGAGGAAAGCTGCCATAGCAGTGATCGAAAAAGTCACCATTCAGATAAAGTGAAAAGCAATCTTGTCACACGATTAAACCGTATTGAAGGCCAAATTCGTGGAATCAAGGGACTAATTGAAAAAGACACATACTGCGACGATGTCATTACACAAATTTCAGCCACACAATCAGCTTTAAACAGTGTCGCAAAAATATTGCTAGAAGGTCATTTAAAGGGCTGTGTGGTTGATCGTCTGCAAGAGGGCGATGTAGAAGTATTAGATGAAGTACTCGTAACGATTCAAAAATTAATGAAAAAATAAGGAGTTGTTAATCATGGAAAAAGTTACACTACAAGTAGAAGGTATGTCATGCGGACACTGCGTAAAAGCAATAGAAGGAAGCGTTGGGGAATTATCAGGAGTTGCAGCTGTAAAGGTTGACCTAGAAAACAAATCAGTTGCTGTAGAGTTTGATGCTGACAAAGTATCATTAGATACAATCAAAGAAACGATTGATGATCAAGGTTATGATGTAAAGTAAGAAAGAAGAATCGTGCTAGAAATAGCACGTTCTCTTTTCAAAATAATATACCCTATATAGGTATAAGGAGTTTTTCATATGAGTGAAAAAGTACTAGAAAGCCAATTTCAAATTACCGGTATGACTTGTGCTGCGTGTTCTACTCGCATTGAAAAAGGTCTGAAAAAAATGGAGGGAGTCACGGATGCAAATGTAAATTTAGCTCTCGAAAAAGCGACAGTAAAGTTTGATGCCGCTGTAATCGGGCCAGCTAATATTCAAGAGAAAATTCGTGCGCTTGGATATGACGTAATCACTGAAAAAGCAGAGTTAAACGTGACAGGCATGACGTGTGCGGCTTGTGCCACTCGCATTGAGAAAGGTTTAAACAAACTTGACGGTGTCGTCGGTGCCAATGTGAACCTCGCTCTTGAAAAAGCATCTGTTGAATACAATCCAGCGGATGTATCTGTTACGGATATGATTCAAAAAATAGAAAAGCTCGGTTACAGTGCTACAGTAAAATCCAACGAAAATGAACAGGAAACAGTCGATCACCGTTTAAAGGAAATCGAGAAGCAGCAAGGAAAGTTTATTTTCTCTTTGATCTTATCTCTTCCACTTTTGTGGGCAATGGCAGGGCACTTTGCGTTTACCTCTTTTTTATATGTTCCCGAAGCGTTCATGAATCCATGGGTACAAATGGCGTTAGCGACACCAGTCCAATTTTTCATCGGTAAGCAGTTTTATGTAGGTGCCTATAAAGCACTTCGCAACAAAAGTGCGAACATGGATGTGCTTGTTGCACTCGGCACATCTGCTGCTTATTTCTATAGTGTCTATATTGCCATTGGAACCATTGGCCATAACGCACACGGAGTCGGATTGTATTTTGAAACGAGTGCAGTTTTAATCACATTAATCATATTAGGGAAATTGTTTGAAGTGAAAGCAAAAGGGCGATCTTCAGAGGCGATTAAAAAGCTCATGGGGCTTCAAGCAAAAACAGCTCTTGTTGTTCGTGATGGAGCGGAAGTAGAAATTCCGTTAGAGCAGGTAATTGCTGGCGATGTGTTGCTGGTTAAGCCTGGGGAAAAGATTCCTGTGGATGGCGTCATTTTAGAAGGACAGTCCGCACTTGATGAGTCCATGCTGACAGGTGAAAGTGTTCCAGTTGATAAAACAGTTGGTGATATGGTCATTGGAGCAACACTTAATAAAAATGGATTTTTAAAGGTGCAAGCAACGAAAGTCGGGAAGGACACAGCTCTTGCACAAATCATTAAGGTCGTAGAGGAAGCGCAAGGATCAAAGGCGCCGATTCAGCGCTTGGCGGATTCTATTTCAGGAATTTTTGTCCCGATCGTAGTCGGAATTGCCGTTGTAACATTCCTTGTATGGTTTTTCTGGGTCGCACCTGGAGACTTCCCAGAAGCATTAGAAAAATTAATTGCCGTTTTAGTGATTGCTTGTCCTTGTGCGCTTGGTCTCGCCACACCAACTTCAATCATGGCAGGATCTGGTCGTGCAGCAGAATACGGTATTCTTTTTAAAGGCGGAGAGCACTTAGAAATGACACACCGCATTCGAACAGTCATTCTCGATAAAACAGGAACGATTACAAATGGAAAGCCGGTATTAACGGATGTAGTAACTTCCATGAATGAAGAAGAATTCTTAACATTGGTCGGTTCAGCTGAGAAGCAATCTGAGCACCCTCTTGCACAAGCAATTGTGGAAGGAATTAAGGAAAAAGGAAGTGCGCTCGTCGATGTGTCTCAGTTTGAAGCGATACCTGGTTTCGGAATTAAGGCTATGGTTGCTGGAAAAGACGTGTTAGTCGGGACTCGTCGTTTGATGAAGAAATATGAAATTGATGTAGAAGAAATGGTTCTTGAAAACATGGTTTCTCTTGAAAAAGAAGGGAAAACAGCGATGCTAGTAGCGATTGATGGCGCTTTTGCTGGTATCGTTGCAGTTGCTGATACAATTAAAGAAACGTCACGTTCAGCCATTGCGCGCTTGAAGGATATGGGACTTGAAGTCATCATGATTACTGGTGACAACGAGCAAACCGCTCAAGCAATCGCAAAAGAAGCAGGAGTAGATCGCGTCATTGCCGAAGTGCTTCCAGAAGGAAAAGCCGAGGAAGTGAAAAAGCTGCAGGCGGCTGGAAAGAAAGTTGCGATGGTTGGCGATGGAATCAACGATGCTCCAGCTTTGGCAATCGCTGATATCGGTATGGCAATTGGAACAGGTACCGATGTGGCGATGGAGGCAGCGGACATTACGCTCATACGCGGTGACTTAAACAGCATTGCAGACGCCATCTTTATGAGCAAAAAGACGATCACAAATATTAAGCAAAATCTATTCTGGGCCTTCGCCTACAACACACTAGGCATTCCGATTGCCGCACTTGGCTTCTTAGCTCCGTGGCTTGCTGGAGCAGCCATGGCCTTCAGCTCCGTATCAGTTGTATTAAATGCATTACGGTTACAGCGAGTGAAGCTTTAAAAATAGAGTATGCATGCCCCGACCTTGGTCGGGGTATTTTTTTGTTTGGGTGAGCGGGGGTTATGACTCCTTGGGTAGAGAATAGGGGGTTGTTTGGGTTATAAAGTGAATGTTATGACGTGTGTGGCATGGGGTAAAGGGGGGAAGAGGTCATAAAGCGAATCTTATGACCGCTGAGGCTTGAAAAAGGAAGAGCATCTGTCATATAAACATTATTTGAATCGTGGAGTCTAGGTTAGATTCCCGTGAACGGAGAAATCACATGCTAGCGGTAATCAAAGAGGCAGTTAGATTCCCGTGAACACGGAAATCACATGCTAGCGGTAATCAAAGAGGCAGTTAGATTCCCGTGAACACGGAAATCACAAGCTAGCGGTAACCAAAGAGGCAGTTAGATTCCCGTGAACACGGAAATCACAAGCTAGCGGTAACCAAAGAGGCAGTTAGATTCCCGTGAACGCAGAAATCACAAGCCAGCGGTAACCAAAGAGGCAGTTAGA